>WQXD01000099.1 GCA_009785015.1 Oscillospiraceae bacterium
CCGTTTAAAAAATTGACCGCGAAAGCGGCGTAAAACTTGGCGCAGAGGGGCATGCAGTCCTCATTGAACGCGAATTTCGGGTGATGGTGAGGGAAGCATTCCCCTTCCGGCTTGGCGCCGAAAAACACATACAGTCCGGGGATTTTTTTCTGATAGTACGAAAAATCCTCGGAGCCGGTCGTCATAGCGCCGGCTTTTGGGGATAAGCCCTTTATCGGATATTTTTCCATCGTCTCCTTCGCCAAACCGGCGAGCGTTTCGTCGTTTACGACGGGCGGGTAATCGTTTTCATATACAAGCTCGTATCCGCATCCGAAAGCGGCGCGGCAACCCTCCAGAATATCGGTCATGCGCCTCTTTATAATCCCGGATATATCCTCCGAAAAATACCGCGCGTCCCCCTCCAGGACAACTCTTTCGGGTATGACGTTGAATTTCCCGAGCCCTTCAAAGCGCCCGACGGTGACAACCGCCGAATCCAAGGGGTTTATATTCCTGCTCACTATGCTCTGGAGCGCAGTCACGAAATGGCTCCCCGCCAAAATCGGGTCGGCGCATAAATGCGGCTGGGAACCGTGGCCTCCGCGCCCGGTGATTTCAACTTTGAAATAGGCGCGCCCCGCCATGGTCATCCCGCTTCTCAGATATACGCCGCCCATATCGTAGAGCGACCAGATATGCCCGCCGAGCACCGCGTCGACTCCCTCGAGCGCCCCGTCTTTTATCATGCTCGCCGCTCCGCCCGGCGGGACCTCTTCGGCGTGCTGGTGTATTATCACGACATCGCCGCCAAGTTCGTCCCTTACGCCGAGCAAAGCGTCGGCAGCCGCGAGCAAGATAGCCGTATGCGCGTCATGGCCGCACGCGTGGGCGGCGCCGGGGTGAGCGGAACTGTACGGCAAATTTGTCTGCTCTGTCAGCTCCACAGCGTCAAAATCGCCCCTGAGCGCGATCGTCTTTCCGGGCCTTTTGCCCTTTATCTTCACCACGACGCCGTTTTCCCCGACGGGGTGGCGTATCCATTCCACCGGCTTGCCGGCGTAAAAATTTTTGATATATTCCGCCGTTTCATATTCCCGGAAAGAAATCTCGGCGCACTCATGGAGCCGGCGCCGCACGGCGGTCAGCTCTCCGGCTTTTTTGTCGATATAGTTATATATTTTTTCGATGACCATGTCCATTATTTATCAATCCGATCTGTCAAAAACAATTTTCCGGCTGCCCCTTTCCGATTTCACGATTTCTATATTCACCGTGTTTTCGTCAAAAAAATCGGCGATTTTGTCAAACCACTCTATAATGACAAGGGCTCCGGTTTCCAAATAATCGTAAAAACCCACCGAAAGCAGGTCCTGCTCTGAATCTATGCGGTACATATCGAAATGAAAAATCCGCCCGCCGTTTGTTTTGTACTCGTTCACAACGGAAAACGTGGGGCTGACCACCCGCGGGCCCGGTGAAAAAAATCTCACAAGCCCGCGGGTGAAAGCGGTTTTGCCCGCGCCGAGACCGCCGTTGAGCGCCACTATATCCCCGAATTTTATTTTGCCCCGCCCGGCAAGCGAAAAACCGATCTCCTCGGTATTTTCCTCGCTTTCCGAAAAAAATATCTCAGGCATCGCGATCTGCCCTATATCTCAAACTGCGGCAGATAATCTTTGTTCTTTTCGAACATTTCGTTTGCCATGTCGCGTATTTCCTGCATTGAGCACACGGCGGCCGAAAGCGGGTCGTACAGAAGCCCCTGTATCACTTTTTCCCTGTCGCCTTCCAGAGAGCCCCTGACCACGAGCGTTTCGATTTGGGCGGAGGTGCCCACCAAAATCGCGCACTGCGGAGGCAGGGCCCCGGCGCGCATGGGGCGCAGCCCCGCTTTGGAGGCGATCACCGGCACTTCCACGCAGCAGCCCTCGGGCAGATTGTCGATGAACTTGTCGTTGAGCACGTTTCCGTTGAATTCAAACACCGCGTTGTCGCCGAATGTGGCGTTGAAAATATATGCGGCGTATTCGTGGCCGCGGGTTATGTCCGTATTCGGGTCGGCGAGCCAGTTTTCGATGTCGGCCCTCCAATGGTCCTCGCGGTGCAGATACGCGTCCAAGATATATGCGTAAACGCCCGGGTTCCAGCCCGTGCCGTGGGTGCAGTACTTTTCTATAAGATCCGGGCGTTTCCGAAACCAGGCGTTGTACTCGGAGTTGTGGCCGGAGGATTCGGTCACATAATAGCCCAAGTGCCGGAACATCTCGTTTCGCACGATTTCCTCATTGTAGATTTCGGGTTTTTCGATCGCTTTTTTGAGCGCCGGGTAGGCGTCCTCGCCCTTGACCAAAAAGTCCAGATAGAACGCCTGGTGGTTTATGCCCGCGCAGGTGTATGTTACATCCGCCATGTCCGCGCCTATCCAGTGGGCGAGCATGTGCGCGGTTCCCTGCACCGAATGGCACAGGCCCGTAATGGTCAGATCCGGTATTTCGCTCTGTATCGTCTGGCAGAGCATGGCCATGGGGTTGGTGTAGTTGAGCACCACCGCGCGCGGGGCGTATTTGTATATGTCGCGGCATATGTCCAGCATGACCGGCGCGGTGCGCAGGTACCTGAATATGCCGGAGGGGCCGCGCGTGTCGCCGATATTCGTGTCTATGCCGTATTTTTTCGGTATCTCGATGTCGTGGCGCCATATGGAAACTTCTCCGGACAGAATCGTGATCAGAACGCCGTCCGCGCCCTCCAGCGCTTCGGCCCGGTTTGTGGTGGCGGTGACTTTCGCCGGGTAATTTCCCGCTTTTACGATTTTATTCACCGCTTTTTCGATATAGTCCAATTTTTCCCGGTTGATGTCCATGAGCGCGATTTGGGCGTCCGCGAAAGCGGGGAAAGACAGGATGTCCTTCACCAGGGTGCGCGTGAATCCGAATGAGCCCGCGCCGATAAATGCGATTTTTTTCATGCTTTTTTCTCCTTAACCTAAATTTATTTATTATTTTTTCTTTTCTTCCCTTATGTATTTCACCGCTTCCGTACCCGCGACGGCCCCCTGATAAACCGCTTTCGCAATTTGGAACATACCCCCAGTACAGTCCCCGGCGGCGTAAAGCCCGGGTATTCCGGTTGCCATGCGGCTGTCTACCACAATCGTATTGCCCCTTATTTCCGCCCCCATATTCCTTGCCAGCTCGGTGCTGCCCGCGACGCCGACCGCGACAAAGACCCCCGACACCGAAATTTTTTCGCCGTTTTTGAAAACGACCTCTTCCAAAACCCGGCCGCCCGCGAATTCTTCGATACCCGCCGTGATTATTTTTATCTTTGGAGGGATGTTGGAAATGGGAGTTTCTCCGTTTGTCAAAAGGGTCACGGAATTCACCACGGGCAAAAGCTCCGCCGCCTCCGACAGGGCATACTCGCAGCACCCCAGCACCGCGACGTCTTTTCCTTTGTGGAAGAAAGCGTCGCAAACCGCACAATAGCCAACGCCTCTGCCTTCATATTCGGCAAGCCCCTTTATACCCGGCGCCCGCCTCGATGCGCCCGTCGCCAAAATCACGCAATCCGCGGCATATTCGCTCTCTACGGTCTTCACCGTCAGCTTATCGGCATATCCCAAGCTCACAACTTCGCCCCTGACGATTTCCGCGCCGGCGCGAAGGGCCTGCTCCATTCCGTCGGCGAGCAGTGTTTTCCCCGCCACCGGCCGGGCAAATCCGTAATAATTTTCGATTTGTTCCGCTTTTTCCAGAGCGCCGGGCCCTTTGCCGATGAGCGTCGTGGCAACTTTTGCGCGGGCGGTGTAAAGCGCCGCCGAAATACCCGCCGGACCCGTTCCGATTATGATCACATTTCCCATGGTCAAAATCCCGCGCCTTCTTTTCGGAGCATTTCAAGTATGGCGGGTTTTGGTTTCACGCCGGCTGACTTTTGGACGACTTTGCCCCCTTTTACGACTGCAATCGTCGGGATGCTCATCACGCCGAACTTCTCCGCGAGTTCCGGCTCTTCGTCCACGTTGATTTTTCCCACTTTCAAATCCGGGTTTTCAGCCGCGATCTCCTCGATGACGGGCGCGATCATGCGGCATGGGCCGCACCACGCAGCCCAGAAATCGAGCAGAACCGCCTGATTGGAGTCCAAAACCTCCTTTTTGATATTTTCCTTTGTGATTTTAAACACAGACATTTTTTACCCCTTCCTTTTTTCACTGTATTTTCACTGTAAATATTGTTTTAGAGTTTCGATCAGCAATTCGAAATTTATGGGTTTTCCGATATGCCCGTCAAACCCCTCTCTCAGGCATCTTTCGATATCCTCGCGGAAGACGTTGGCCGTCATGGCGACGATGGGGATATTTTTCGCTTTGGGCAAATCCAGATTGCGGATCGTTTTGGTCGCTTCATATCCGTCCATTTCGGGCATTTGCAAATCCATGAAAATCATGTCGTATCTGTCCGGGGCCTCCAAAAACATTTTGACCGCCTGCGCGCCGTTTTCGGCGCTGTCCACCTCCAAAAGCGTCGGCGCGAGCAGTTCCGTCACGATTTCGCGGTTGATTTCGATGTCTTCTGCAAGCAGGACCCTTTTGCCCGAAAATTGCGCGCGGGGGCCTTTTTCGGGTTCAGAGGTTTTTTTCGCCCTTGTCTGCCCGACTTTTTTTACCCGGATTGTAAAGCTGAAAGTCGCCCCTTTTCCGAGCTCCGAGGTTATCCATATCGTTCCGCCCATCATCTCCACAATGCTTTTTGAAATCGCGAGCCCAAGCCCGGTGCCGCCGAATTTGCGCGCCGTATCGTTTTCGGCCTGCTGGAACGACTGGAACAGTTTCGCCTGTTGGGAAGGGCTTATGCCGATTCCCGTGTCCGTTATTGAAATCTGTATCGTGCAGACGCCGTCTTCTTGCTTCACCAATTTGGCGTCTATGTCGATGGACCCGTTTTCCGGCGTGAATTTTACCGCGTTGCCGAGCAGGTTCGTGAGCACCTGGCCCAGCCGCTGTTCGTCGCCGAACAGGGTTTTCGGTATGGCTTCGTCGATATGCACAAAGAGCCGCTGCCTGTTTTGCTCTATGCGGTAATTGTTGACAGTCAGCACCCGCTGGACCATGTCCTCAAAGCCGAATTCGACCGGCGAGAGCTCGAATTTGCCCGATTCGATCTTTGAAACGTCCAGAATGTCGTTGATTATGCCCAGCAGATGTTTTGACGCTTCGTCGATTTTGGAAAAATAATAGGCGGAGCGTTCCATGTCGGCGGCGTCCTTTCCTATCAGAGCCATTCCGATTATGGCGTTCATGGGCGTGCGTATCTCATGGCTCATATTCGCCAAAAAATTGCTTTTGGCAAGACTCGCTTCTTTGGTTTCCCGCAAAGCCGATTCGAGCTTGAGCGCCATGTTTTTGGTCTCCAGGTTGCCCGCGTACAGCCGGTCCCACATATCTTTGACCGTCTGCGCCAGCTCTCCGATCTCGTCGTCGCGCTCCTTGCCGTAAATTTCGGCGTTTTTGCCGCTCGCCTCGGAAACGCTGTCCCTCAGCTTTTTAAGCGGTGTAGTCACAAAGCGGCGCGTTATCAGGGTGTTGGCGGCGGTGTATATGATAAATGCGGAGAACAATGTCAAAACAAGCGGCAGAAGATCCGAAACATTGAACAGGGAGTCATTGCTGAAAAATGTCACGACGGACCAGTCCGAATTTTCAATGGGCGCGATGGTGACGTAGTCGAACGAACCGTTTGAGAGCGGCGTTATGACCGGCCGGGCCCCCTTGCCGAAATGGCCGTCAATGGCCTTTAAGTACCCTTCGATCGCGCCGGTAAACGCGGGATCGCCGTTTATCTCTTTTATTGATTTGTTTATTCCCAGTTTGTAGTCTTCATTGAACAGATTGTCGAGCAGAATCAGGCCGTTTTTATCTATTACATAACCTTTGACATTCACCCGGTCGTACTGCGAAAAAATATCATGGAGCAGCTCTTCGATTGAAAGCCCGGAACAAAACACACCCACGGTTTTATCGTCGTATATGACTTTATGGTTTATCCATATGCGCCATCTGAAAGCGTATTTATCCACGTCGATATTGAACACATATTCATTTTCGGAATCGAGCAGCTCATAATACCACAAATTGTCGTAATCATATCTGTCCAAGCTGGACCACGGTTTAAAATCCTCAAAAGCCGTGCCTTGCACAATCGAAAATTCGTTCAGGGAAGCGTCGATCCCGAAATACAATTCGGTAAGCGCCAGCAAATCTATGTAATCCATCATCTCGTTATATGCCGCCAGCTTCTTGGTTTCGTCGGATTCATCTGCGAACCATTCCCGGACCGCTTTGGAATTGGCCGCTTTTTGAACGAGCGCGAGGTCGCGGATCATATATGAGTCGAATTTCGAGGCGGATTCGAAAGAATAAAAGTAGGCGAGCTTTTTGGACGCCTTATCGGCCAAGCCGACACTCATGACCGCCGCCACCGCCACGGTGACCACGAGAATGGATATCAGTATGGATATGCTTATATACTGAACCCGCGCCGATATTTTGCTTCTGCCTTTGTTATTCATTCAAAAGAACTTCCCTTCAATCGTTATTATACTATCTTTGTTTATTTTTTGCAAGTATTTTTTATATTTATTCACTTTTAATACTCAAAAAAAACATTTGTATATGGTATAATAACCGCAAAGTAAAATTTTCGGAGGTGCGCGCGTGAAAAGAAGAATGATTTTGTCCGCGCTGGCGGTTGTCTGGTGCGCGGCGGCGCTCTTTGGTTTATCCGGCTGCAAAACCGAGCCCCAAACCGTCCAGCTGCGGTTTATGGGGTATAACCCCGAATCTTCAAGGGCCGCTTATCTGAAATATTTGGACGAAAACCTGCCCGGCATCAAGATCGTTTTTGAATTTGTGCCGCTGGAGGACTTCGGCGATGCGCTGGAGGCGCAGCTCAAATCCGGTACGGGACCGGATATAATGGAAGTGGGCGGCGAGACGAAATTGTTGGCGGGACTTGGGTATCTGCTCGATCTCACGCAGCAGCCGTTCGTAAAAAAATACGCCCGTTCCGGACTTTCTGCATATATCTCAAACGGAAAAATCTATGCCACTCCGCTTCAGTCGTGGTATGAGGGCATTTTTTACAACAAAAGAATTTTCGCCGAAAACAGCATCAGCGTGCCCAAATCGCTGAGCCGGTTCATCGAAATCCATGGGGAATTGGCCAAAAAGGGCATAAAACCCCAGACCATGGGGGCCCGCTCGTGGGAACCTATGATGAAACAGAGCATCGGCATCGTAAACAACGAATTTTACTCTAAGCCTTCTAACAGGGACTTTGACGCCGAATTCAACGAAGGCAGGGCATACCTCGCCGAGGCGTGGCTCGAAGCGGTCACGGCCTGGTCGGAAGTGATAGAGAGCGGGTGTTTGAGCCCCGATATGCTGGATTTGAGCTATGAGCAGGCGCTGGCCGAGTTTGCCCTGGGCAAGGCGGCCATGTGGGAAAGCGGCCCCTGGGCGGTAAATGACATCATAGCCATAAATCCGGACATCGAAAAGGATCTCGGCATGTTCCCCATCCCCGGGCTCACGGAGGGCGCGGGCTGGATGGTCGGCGGCCCGGGTTCGGCGCTCGCCATAAACGCCAAATCCAAGCATATCGGCAAAGCGCTGCAGGTGCTTGAGCTCACCGCGACCCCCAAGGCGCAGGAAGCGCTGATAAAAGATACCGCGGGAAGCTCTTTTTTGATAGGGGTGGCCGCCGATTTGGGCGATATTTACGCGGACTGCAGGGAAGCTTTCCAGCAGGGCAACGTCTATGCGCCCTGGGTGGCGGTCTGGAAGTTCGGAAACCCGGTCGTCGAACAGTACGGAAATTCGCTGCGGGAGGTTTTGGCCGGAACCAAAACCGTCAAGCAGGCGCTGCAGGACGCCGACGCGGTAAATGCCGCAATGTCAAAATGACGGCTACGAAAGATTTATGATATTCCCGTCTTCGCCGACGTCGATTATCTCCGCATTCGGGACTTTCGGCAAGCCGGGCATAATCATCACATCCCCGGTCATCGCGACTATGAAGCCCGCGCCGGTTTGTATCGCCATATCCCTCACATTCAACTCGAAGTCCGCGGGCCTGCCGGTCAATGCGGGGTCGTCGGAGAATGAATACTGGGTTTTTGCCATGCACACGGGCAGGCGCTCCAGATTCAGCTGCTTTACGCGCGCCAGCGCTTCTTCTGCTTTTTGTGAATATATGACGCGGGCGGCGCCGTATATATTCACAGCTATTTTTTCGATTTTCTGTTTTATCGTATCCTCGGGTTCATAGGCGAAGCGCGGTTTGCCTTTTTTTGGGGCCGCGCAGATTTCGGCCACTTTTTTCGCGAGTTCTACGGAACCTTCGCCCCCTTTTTCAAACGCGCTCGAAAAAGAAAAGGGGATACCGTGCCTTTCGCACAGCGAGGAGAGTTCCGCGAGTTCTTCTTTTGTGTCGGTGAAAAAGCGGTTTACGGCGAGCACCGGGTTCATGTTGAATCGGCGCAGATTTTCAACATGCGCCAGCACGTTGAAAAAGCCCCGCGCCATATCGCCGCCGCCGTGGTGGCGAATCGCCCTGACTGTGGCGACCAGCACCGCGGCGTCGGGCTCGAGGCCCGCCTTGCGGCATTTTATGTCAAAGAATTTCTCCGCGCCCAGATCCGAGCCGAATCCCGCTTCGGTCACGGTGTAATCGGCGAGTTTTTGCGCGGCTTTGGTGGCTCTCACGGAGTTGCAGCCGTGGGCGATGTTGGCAAAGGGGCCCCCGTGGATAAACACCGGAACGCCCTCCAGCGTCTGCACCAAATTGGGCCGGAAGGCGTCTTTTAAAAGCGCGCACATCGAGCCTTCCACTTTCAAGTCCCGCGCGAATACCGGCTCGCCGCCGAAAGTATAGCCCACGCAGATATCGCCCAGCATAGCTTTGAGCTCCGCGAGATTTTCGGCCAGGCAGAACACCGCCATTATTTCGCTTGCCGCAGTTATGCGGAAGCCGTCCTTTCTCGGGACGATTTTTTTGCCGCCGAGCCCTATCGTTATGTCCTTCAGGGCGCGGTCGTTTGTGTCCATGCAGCGCGAAAAGGTTATATTTTCGGGGTCTATGCCGAGTTGGTTTCCCTGATATATATGGTTGTCGAGGATGGCGCAAAGCAGGTTGTTTGCCGCCGTTATGGCGTGCAGGTCCCCGGTGAAGTGCAGGTTTATATCATCCATGGGCGCCACCTGCGAGTATCCGCCCCCCGTGGCCCCGCCTTTCATCCCGAAAACGGGCCCGAGCGAGGGCTCCCTCAGCGTTATCGCGGTTTTGTAGCCGAGCAGCGCGAGCGCCTGGCCCAGCCCGATGGACATCGTGGTCTTGCCTTCGCCGTATTTTGTGGGGGTCATCGCCGTGACCAAAATCAGTTTGCCGGTTTTTTCGCTTTTGGCGAGTTTCGCCAAGGCTTCCTCCGTGAGCTTGGCTTTGTATTTGCCGTAGAGCTCTATGTCGGAATCGGGGTCCAAAAAAATCGAGCGCGCAATCTCGCCGATCGGCGATATCGCCGCATTCCTTGAAATTTCTATATCGCTTAACAAAATCTTCATCTCCTTTGTGTTATAATTGGTTATATTCGATGGCCTCCATGATAACACAAAACCGTGAACAGAAAAATATGTAATATTTAAATTTTGTATAAATTTATGTAAGATTTTGAGCATTTGACGGATATATATAGAAGACGCGTCAAAAATGAAAATAAAAATTTATGTGGAAGGGTGTGGATATATATATCTTCATTGAAGAACGACGATACCCGGATTGAGATCAAAAACAATTTATATGAAAAATATAATCCGCAGATACGGGCGATAGTTACCAGGATTTTGACAGGCTCCGGACAAGCGCAGGGCTGCGACATTGACGACTGTGTGAACGACGTATATTTGGCATTGATGGAAAAATTACATCAATACAATGAAACCCGGGGGAGTTTAGGCGCATTTGTTGCGGTAATTGCCCGTTCCACAGCATTGCATTACCGCAGGGACAACAGGCACAAAATTGATGAATTGATTGGGGACGATAAGCTTGATTTGTTGCACGGGCATTTAGACGTTGAGAGCAAAGTCGAATTTCAAATACTTGTCGACAGTATACTCGATAAATTAAACGAGCGGGAAAACGCTCTGTTTGTCCTGAGATACATACTTTTATATTCGCCGGAGGAAATCGCGAAATCTTTGAAAATCAAGCGAAACGCCGTTGACGTGCGAATAAACAGATTAAAGAAAAAAATAAAAAATTTCTTAACAAAGGGAGCCGATAAACAGTAAATAAAATTATAGAAAAAAGTACAACAGTATAGAAACAAAAAATATAAAAATATAAAATCAAAGAAAGGAGAAGCTATCTAAAAGTAGAAAAAAATTCCGAAAAAACCCTTGACATTTTACGAATTTTGCGCTACAATATAATGAGTAAAGTATAATGCTCCTTATATATAAAGCGAGGTGAGCGAAATGTTAAATGGAGTGCAAATCAGGCTATTTCCAACACCGGAGCAAGAGGCAAAACTATGGAAGCACATAGACGGATTCAGGGGCGCGTATAACTGGGGGCTTGCGGAGCAGATGAGACGCTTTGAGAAAGGCGAGCCGAATCTAAGCGACTATGAACTGCGGGATATGTTCAAGCAGTACAAGAAAACAGACGAGTATCTCAAGGATTTGAACGTAAACGGACTGTGCGTGGCCATATTCGACTTAGGTCAGGCGTACAAGCGGTTTTTCAAGTATCATACAGAACACCCCGACGTAAAGTTCAGCCAAAAAAAGATAGAGCATTAC
>WQXD01000100.1 GCA_009785015.1 Oscillospiraceae bacterium
AGACAAAAACGGATCAACGCGGAATATCGGGCGATAATTTGTAGGGCGCGGCCTCCCGGACGCGCCGCGGAGAAGAACCAACGCAAAATCCTCTCCGCGGCGCGCTCGCGTTATATTGCCGTGAATTCGACACCGAAAAGAGGTTTAGACGCGCGCACCGCCGCAAAAAACACCCGGTGCAAAATCCGACCATTACACGGCGCGTCTGGGAAGCCGCGCCCTACTCAAACGGTTTTACAATTTAAACAACCGGGGAATTTTTATCTTGCCGACGTCGCCGGCAGATTTTATCCAGGGTACCGGATAATTCGCCTTGCCAATTGGCTTCCCGAAAACGGGAAATAATCGAATCCCATTTTTATTTCCCCTTTTTAAATAATCAATCAAGGGCGAGCGCCGCTTCGTTGGCATTTGCCAGAGCTTTGTTTATTGCGTCCGTATTTTTTTCGACAGCGGAGGCAAAGCTGTTATCCTTTGCCCTCAGGACAACCTGGTATATATTTCTCACCGCGTCCATATAGAAAACATCGCCCAAGTCCATAGTCCTGTTCGCGTGGATTATGTCGAGCATTTCCTGGCTCTCGTCGTCGCGCGCGTATTTGGTGCGCAGCGCAGTTTCAAAATACGCCGGAACCGTGATATTTCTCGACTCAAATGCGAGGGTTTCCATGATTATGCTTGTGCGCTCAAGGTCGGTTGCGGTATTCGGCACGCAATTGATCCAGCCGTCCACGACCCGCGAATAATATTTTTCCTGAGATTCGTCGCACTTGGGAAACGGCAGTATCCCGAAATCCGTTTCCATACCGCGCAATGTGGGAATCATTCCGATCGTCGTGACGTAAAACAACCCCAGATTGTTTTCAAACTGCATCCTTGAAACCTGCCTCGCTATGAGCTGACCCGCCTGGGCCTTATACGAAGTGATTTTATCGAACCAGCCCTCGAAAAGAATTTTTTCGCCGCCGAATAAATTCTGGGAAGCTCTGTCGAGAACGGTATAGAGTTTTTCGGCGCCGCCCGTAAAAACAAGCAAATCGTCCTTATCCTTGCTTATTGTCTTTATGCCGCCCGACACCCAAAAACACGGATACAGCATGTCCTCCTGCGACAGTATTCCATATCTGTCCGTATCGGTCATTTCGCCGTTGCCGTCTAAGTCCGCGACGGCGGTTCTGGCCAGTGCGAAAAATTTGTCCGCAGTCCATTTGCCGGTTTTCACAAGATTATATATATTTTCAAGAGCCAAATCTTCAACCAATTTTTTATTGAACAGTACGCCTATGGTCTGCTCAAACATATTCAGGCATTCGTCGCTGTAGGCGAAATAGAGTTTGCCGTTTATGGATATTTCGCTGTTCACGTCGCGTGAATACCACGGGCGTGAGATATCGAGATACGGCAGTTTATTCACGGGTGTGATTGCTCCCGTAAGGGCGATTGACCATGCTTCGCGTGAAATCTGCATACACAAATCGAAATCGTCGGAACCGCTCACGACGCTTTTATTAAACGTACCCGGGAGTGACAGATAATCCGAAACGCCGATTTGCCTGAATTTTATATTATATCTTTCTTCTGTCAGCCTGTTTCTTCTGTATATGGCGTCGTTTACGGTATCTCCCGTTTCTTCCTCTATATCGGCGTATAAAGTCAAATCGTACATGGCGTCGGATATGACCATCCGGAATTCATAACCGCCGTAATCTTTGTCGGGAAGATAACTCGCGTCATTATCCGCCGGTTCCGCGGCGTCGTGCTCCGGCGCATCCGGCGATGAATTTGTCTCTTTGGTATTTTCCGACGGCTTACTGCCGCAGCCGGCAATAAGGCCTGTCAGCACAGCCATAATTATAAGCGCAATCAAACCGAAAAAAGCGAATCTTTTGTTTTTCATAAAAATTTATTCCCCTTTTATTTTTGCCGTTATGACAATAATTTCGCTTGTCAGCTTTCCGCAAAGACGGATCGGGTAACCGTCCCTAATCAGCGATATTCCCGGCATTTCGACGCTTTCCCGCCAGTTATCCGAATAGACTTCGTAGGTTTCGGCGGGCGAAATCCCTTTCGGGTACAACCGGTATTCCCCGGTTTCCTCTCCCTCGAGCCGGAATATGCCGGATAAAGACTTGCCCCGGTCTAAAGAAGCCAGTTCTAAAGCCAGCCATTGCCCTTTTTCCATGTAACGCTCGAGCGGAGTGTGGTGGAAGATGCGGCAGGTGTTCAGCATGGGGCGCAGTTCGTTTCGGTAGAGCGCGAACGCCCGTTTCCACGCCTCAAGGCAATAAGGGTTGATGCGTTCGGCCGTATCGGCGACGCCGCTGATTTCCGGTCGGCCGAATATGGCGGCGCGGGCAATGAAATCCGCGTCGGTCTGGTGTTTTAAGAATGCTCCCGATATGGAAAGAAGCTGTTCCGGGGCAAGTGCGAACGTCATGCCGTAAATGGTGCGGATTTGCGCGACGGGAGCAAAATTGTCGGTGGCCTGCATCCAGTCGAAACGGCGCATCATTCCCAAATCGCTGCGTCCGCCGCCCCCCGAACAGTTTTCAAAATATAGATGCGGGTATTTTTGACGTACTTTTTCGAAAATGGCATATAGCTTTTCAAAATACAGCCATGAGGTGCCCTCTATGACGCCGAAATCGCGGTTTAATTCTTCCGACGGCTCTTTGAGCCCGCCGTCGATTCTAAACAGGTCGAGCCGGTATTTGTCGATTATGCCGCATATGCTGTCAAACACAAATTCCTCGGCTTCCGGAATCAGCAGGTTTATAGTCGGCATCCGCCTGCCGTAAGCGTGTATGAACCAATCCGGGTGTTTTGCCGCCAGAGCGGATGTGAAATCCATGCCTTCCGCTTCCATCCACAGCCCGCACATCATTTTGTTTTCGCGCGCGTAATCGAAAACTTCCGAAAGCCCGTTTTCCAAAAGTTCATTTTCCTGCCAGTCGCCGCGCACGTTCGCCCACACTTTGTCGGCTGAGCCGAACCACCCCGCGTCGATGATAAACATCTCGGCCCCGGTCCGCGCGGCTATGTCCACTTCCGCCATCAGGCGTTTCTTGTTGATCTGGCAGTTGTTTGTGTATGCCCCGTGGTTGTAGGCGATCGGGTAGCGCAGAGGCTGATTGCGTTTGGGGATCACCGATAGGCGCAGGTGCTCGTTGAATTCGTTGACGCAGGTATCCATATCGCCGTATATCTGCCCTATATGTATTTTCGGGGATACCACCGCATAGCCGGGCGCCACCACCCGGCAGGCGGCGCGCCTGTCGATTCCCGCCTTGAAATGAACGTAATCGGCATTGGTGACATGCCGCGCGTAGTAATAATCGCCGCCGCGCGTAAATTCCGCCTGGGTCATCGTGGTGGTTTCAATATGTATCATAGTGAGCTGGCACGAGGCGTCATTTTTCAATACATACATGGGCGGATTGAACAGCCCGCGCTCATAGCCGAATTTCAAGGTTGCCTTGGGCAGTTCCTGCCAGTAAAATTCGCCTTCTCCGAGATAGTAATTGTCGAGAAAGCTCCCCACCTGCGTTTTTGGGCGCAGGTGCTCCGCGGAGAATGTATTGCCCGGCGTTTCGGGATACAATATGCCCGCCATCGGAAACAGCCCGGTCACGGCAAACGGCGTATCTCCCGTGTTTTCGATCTCCAGCCATCGCACCAAAAAGCTGCTGCCGTCCAACAGCGTGCATACGCGGATACGGGCGTTTTTCATGGGATACAAAAGGCTGACCGTGTGCTGCTGGAAACCGTCGGGCGTCGTCTCGGTCCATTGGCGTTCAAATTCATAGAGATCGCGCAGCCGCATTCCGTCAAGTTCCACTTCAAAAGCGTTGAAATGACTTTTGTCGGCTTTAAAAGCGGAAAGAAACTCCGCAACACGCTCCCTGCAACCGGCTTGTCCCTGAGCGGATGTATAGGCGGCGCAGTAATTTCCGTTGTAGAGCGCGTCCACCCAAACGAAAGCGCGGCTGTCATACCGGCAGAGCGGAAACCCCGGCGTCGGATATTTGGACATGGTGCTGGGCCGGTCGTCATAAAAAACAGGCATATATACCTCCATTTCGCCGAATACGGCAGTATCATTAGAAAAAAATTTTATTTGGAGCAAATTTCTTTCAGAAGTTTTTTCAAACTATTCATTTCATTGCAGTCAAATTGGAAAGCGCCGGCTTTGGCAGCTTCGGCAAGTTTTAATGACGTAAATTTATTTGTTATCGCGAAATAAGTATATAATCGTGATTTGTGTGGGCGGGGAAAATCGTGTCCTTTTTCCTTCAAACCATTTATAAAAACATCAATATCCTTTATCAGTTCTTCGGGCGACTCAACGAGATTCTTTACATAAAGGTCTTCTAATGTTCCCTCTTTTGTGTTCTCAGATACAGCCATTCTACCTGACCTCCAAATTCGAGGCTAATGCAAATTCAAGCATATCGCTCGTGAATGTTTTCGTAACCACATTATCTTCTTCCATATCTAAACGAATATATGCGAAATTATCTTGCAATCCTGCTTTTTGCACACCCTCAAACGCGCCGTTTATACATTCGTAACTGTGAGTCGTGGCGATGACTTGGCATTTTTCCTGCGTGGCAAGAGATGCCGTTAACTCCCAGAATCTTTCATGTAAAGAATAATGCAGGCCGTTTTCTATTTCATCCAATAAAAGAACACATGACGGATTGGCCAATATTGTCAGCGCAACGCTCATTATTTTACGGATGCCGTCGCCCATATAATTTACAGGCATCTTAGAATTTTGATTATTCGTTATATAAAGAAGCGGTAATCCGTTTTCTACAATAGTTGTTATATCCATAATAGTTTCATCTAATATTTTTAAAGCTTCTATAAGTTTTCCTTTTTTGTTGTTTTTTTCCAATATTCCGAACCATTGGGCAACATTAATATCATCTAATACAATATGCGGTCCTATATATTGAATAAACGGATTAACAAAAGGCGGCCCGTTGTCGCTATGTCCGATAAAACTGATTTTGTCGCTTATTACATAATCCGCTTTTACTGTCTCTTCTTCTTTTTCAGCTGTACAAGATAATGCATAATTCAAAGAAGGTACTCCGATAATATTTTTCAAATCATTGGGAATATCTTTGGGTAGAGTATACCTGTTGTTCTTTTCCAAAGATAATGAGAATTTATCGTCCATTTCTATTTTTAATATTTTCCCTGAATCTATTTCGTAAAACAACGGTTCCCATATATTTTGCGGAGCCATATTTGTAACGCGTATACCACGAATTCCCAAGAGTTTCAAAAACACATTAGAATCCATATAATCATGCAGCAAAAAGACGCTTTCAAGAATCGATGTCTTGCCTGTGTTATTTTTACCGGCAATAAGCGAAATCGGCTTAAATTCTATCGAAAAGTCTTTGAATCTCCTGAAATTGTTTAGTTTTAAAATATTATACATTTTATCCCCTCTTGTGGATATTTATTCCATGGCTTCGACCTGCGCAACCATTTTTTCTATTGCCTTTGTCACTTGAAGTTCGTATTTTTCGCACCACGAAGCAAAATTTCGGTCCTCTTTTCCGCACAAACCGGACATTTGACCCCATATGCCCGCGAAATTGTACGCCGAGCCGGAATCGTATACCGTAGTGGTGAACAATATATCGAGCATGGCTTCGGATTCTTCGTCGCGGGTGAATTTTCTCTGTAAAGTGATGTCATAATATGCCGGAAGCAGAGTATATCTGCTTTCTGCCGCAAGCGCTTCAAGTATTGCGCTTGTTCTTTCGGGGTCCGACGAACTTTTGGGAATTCCTATCATGTATCCCGAATAAGAATTCACATCACTGTAATATTTTTCCTGAGACTCGCTGTATTTCGGCAGCGGCAGTATTCCGAAATCGTCGTCCATATTCCTGAGCGAGTCGAGAACGTACAAACGCCCCCACATCGTGAGCATTCTGCCTTCGGCGAACGAGGCATACATGTCCCATTCCGTACCCCACCGGTTTGTATGAAAATTTGTGACATATTCTTTGCCGTAAAGAACGTCGGCTATTATATCCATGAGCGAAATGCTCTGCGCCGAACCAAACGTCGGCTGAGGTATGCCGTTATTGTCGTTTTCCGCGAGAAGCCCGCCTCCGCTGACATAGAATGCGTGAAATGTGTCGCTCATAATATAGAGCCCCAATATATCTTCTTTGCCTATCACTCCGTCGCCGTTTAAATCTTTCGAAAAATCTTTGATGTAGCTGTTGAATTTGTCAAATGTCCATTTTCCGTCCAAAACCGAGTGATACGGAAGTTCCATGCCGTTCTCCGCCATCAGTTTTTTGTTGAAAAACAAAACGTTGATGGCTTCTTTGTCCAATATCATTATATCCCCCGCGAGAAAAAAGTTTTTGCCGGCTACCGATATCGCCTTTATTGAGGAATCCCACCAAGGTTTATCCCAATTTACATATGTCAGCTTGCTTGTGTCGAGAAGCAAATCGGCTGCCATGACGCCCGGCGCGTTATAATTGAAAATCATAGCCGCGTCATAAATGTCGTCGCCCGCTTTGACCGATTTGTTGAGAGTGTCTTTTTCGTTGGTCGTCGTAATCATCTCAAATTCCACTGCGTATTTGTCGGATATGACCATATTTCTTCTGTATGTGGCATCGTTTATAATGTCGCCGTTTTCTTCTTCCGCCACGCATTCGCGCGGGAATTGGGTGACAGAGCCGGGATGACTGGGTCCGTAGTCAAATGCCAGCCACGTGAATGTATATCCGCCGTAGTTTTGCTCCGGCACATCGGGCAGTACGCGCACTTCGGCAGTCTTCCCCGTTTCGTTTTTTTCTTCGGGATTCGCATTGTCAGCTTTGGATATCGAATCGCCGTCGAAATTTTTATTATTCGAGCCGCCGCACGATACCGTAAAAATTATACAAACAACCGCAATCGCTAAAATAAATTTTTTAATTGACATAATTTCCCTCACTTTTCAATACTTTTCAATTCACAATCCAATCTTCTCGCCGAATTGTCCCATTTCACCGTACCGTATTTTTTCAGCGATTCAAAATCAATAAACATATAGCCGTTTATTGAATAGCTGTCAACCGGTTCGCCTGACAGATACACTTTTATCGCGGACAACACGTATTTCGCCCTGATGTCGCCGGGCTTTTTCCCGGCCGGAATCTTTTCTGCCGGGAGCGGATGCGTGGCTTTGGTTTGGTTGCGCTCAACTTTCAACACGCGTTCTTTGCCGTTCCACACGACATCGAACCCGTAACGCTGCAAATCCTCGGCGACTATGTGCGCGTAGCCGTCGATGTTGCTTATCGGTATAGGCTGACCGTTTATGTATGCGGTTATGTCCGTGTACACCACGTCGCCTATCGGATCGCCCACTGCAGGCGGGTTTGATTTTTCGTTCGGAGCAGCATTGCCGTTAAAATCAAGGCTCAAACCCGTGACAGAGCTTAAATACGCAGTAAGCTCGCTGTGCCGTTGAGGACCTGAAGATGTTTTGACGATATTTCCATGCTTGTCAAAATAGAATACCCACGGAAGGCTTCCTTGCGAAATCAAATTATATTTTTCTTGCATCGCCCAAGCGAAATTCCAATTCGACTGATACATGGAGACGTGCATATAACCGGTCTCGTCAAGGTATTTTTGGATATCGGACAGCGGTTGATCCAAATCGAAATACAAGAACACGACATCGTCGGCGATATCGTAATTATCGGCCAATTGCTCGAAATTTGCCGCAAATGACCGGCAGTTTCCGCAATTCCACCTGCCCAAAGACAAAATAATCGCCTTCCCTTCGCACTCTGTTTTCGTCAACGCGCTGCCAACGGGCTGATTAAACGGGATTTCATCAAGGATTGAATCACTCTGCGCAAGGCTTGTCAGCGCCATGAAACCAAGCAAGGCCAATGCAAAAAAACAACGAATCGATAATATTGATAATTTTTTCAATTTAAACTCCATTCCGCCGCAATCACGGGCAAATCTTTTCATTATTAGTTTATTTTATGATAAATTTTACCCTTTCATCAAGACGCAAATTATAAATTTTTTGTAAATTTCAAATTCCTTGGGCAAAAAGAAACAGCGGGCAAGCCACCATTCTATGGAGCTTTGCCCGCTGCCTTTATTTCACTGGTTTTGTCATGCCGCTATTCAACGCCCATATTCCGAATCTCGAATTCGCCGGATTAAATGTTTCAAATGCAGGTTTATCTGCTATATCAAAAGTCGGATTCAACCAAATAGTAGCATCTCTTTCGATACTGCCCTTGACGTTACATCGCTTATCTTGCCAGTCTGCCTCTGTTTTGAATTCTTTGATTATGTTCATGCCTAATACGGCGAATGTATTTCCATCTTCCGGAAAAGAAATGACGTCAACCAAAACCGGACCTAATTCTTTGCCGCCCAACTTAAAATCGAACAGGGTTATTCTATGCCCTGTAATATTTGCATTACCAACGCCGGATACATTTATCTTCTCTGCGTTTTTCAAATTATAACCGGCTCTCCTTATAATCGCTGTATCTATTGTAGTCATTGACGCGCCCGTATCGAACACCATAGCGCATTCTGAATATTTGCTCAGATTTTTATTCCAGATTTCCGCTATAATTTCAACTGAATTCGCAAAATAACTCACGGGCAATTCAATCATAACCCAATGCCTCCAACCCAACCGCGGCTTGGTCCGACAAATCTGATTATACAATCTCCGTAAGTTTCAAAATCTTTGTCCATTTCCATAATAATATCTGTGAGTTCATCTTTTCTCAAATAACAATAATACTGCACAATCCCACCCATTGAGTTGTTATCAGTATTGCTTATTATCAGCCAATTAT
This sequence comes from Oscillospiraceae bacterium, assembly GCA_009785015.1. The sequence goes on from WQXD01000100.1 coordinate 8,874, forward strand.
TCCAAAAATCAGAGGCTATTTCCGACATATCCTGATATTTGGGTTTTTCTACTTTTTTTATTTCGTACATCTGAAATACTCCCTTCTGTTCAAATTTAGTTCACATTGCAGCACGTATTAGTGCTTTTTACAATACCATTTCTGAATATTTTTTATAAAGATGGGCTATATTTTGTCAATAAGATACCCTCGTATTTGGGTTTTATCCCGATTTTACGAGGGTTCGCCATGGCTGCGGAACTAGGATTTGAACCCAGACAAACAGAGTCAGAGTCTGTCGTGCTACCCTTACACAATTCCGCAATATCAATCCCGCCGACAAGATACTAACAGTATACAACAAATTTTCCGGTTTGTCAAGAAGATTTTTTAAAATTTTAAAATTTGTTCGGTATAATTTCACAATCGATGTGAACTAATCAGACTGATTTTCAAATAACACCTGTATTTTATTGACTGCGCCGTTCGGGTCGATAGGCTTGCATACGGGTTCAAGTTCTCCCCCGCTCTCGCGTCCCAAAAGCAGAGGTCCGCGGAACCAGCGATGATATTTTCCGGCCGCCCGTTCATTGTGAGGGCCTTCGCGCCGCAGCGGCATTGAAAAACGGAGCGTTATAATATCACCTGTCGAGATATTCGTCCGGGCAACGAGAAAATCGCCCTCAATTATATACGGCATATCGCCCGACGCGTTTTCCAGGGCCAGATTTTCTTTGGATATCCAGTCCGGTAAAAATACGGCGATTTCTTTTTCGCCGGCTGATGTCGATAAAATGATTTTAAATTGCGTCTTTCCCTCATATGGGTAACCCGACAACTGGCAGATGACAATTTCTCCGTCGTCGAAACCGAGCGTGGCAATATTGTCCGCCATAAACGGAACGATTATGCGCTGCCCCTGAGTGAAATATTCAAATTCCACAGCCCGCGCAAGACCTTCAGCCCCGCGCATATTACAGCACCATTTGGCTTCGTATGTATGTTCTGATATTTCAAGCTGACCATTTGCGCCGACGCAGGTATCGCACCCGAATCCGCCGGTCGGACGTTGTCCGCGTAGCAACGCGTTGTATAAAATCAGGTGGGAATGGCGGAGATATTTTGTCGTCCCGGTCAGCTTCCACAGCCAGACCGCCACGGTAAAAGCGTCTACAATTGCGCAGGGCTCCGTCCATTCGGGCCGTTCGAACCAATTGTAGTTCGCGTAGTTTTCCGTCTCCGCGTTTTCGGTATACAAATCAAATACTCTTTCGGCAAGCTCGATATAGCTTTTGTTTTCATATCCCGTCGACTCATAGAACCGCAGAATTCCCCGCAATGCCGAGAGCGACGAATGGGTTTGCGCGTTTATTTTCAGCAAATCGGTCGCGGCGTACTGACGGATCATTTTTTCTATAACCGATTTTAACCGCGGCGACGGTTTGAGCCGGTATGCGTGCGAAATGCCGTCAAGCGTGAGATAAATCGTCCCGATATCGGTGGATAATTCCCAGCCCCCCGTTTCGCCCCAAACTAAGGCCACTTGTTCTCCGTCAAGCATCATTTCAGGGTCTATGTCCGGGTATGTGTCGATTTTATCGCAAAACGGAACGATGAGGTTTTCAAGTATCGTTTCTATGAGCCCGAATATATCGCCGTCGCCGGTCAGAGTATAATATTCGCACAGCCCGCGCAGCATTCCGTTGTGGCCGCCGATTACAAGCTCTTTTATCGTATCGGGCATTATTTCTCCGACATAACCAAGAGAGTTAAAAACTTCCGGCAGCCTTTGCGCAAGTTCTCCGATGTGCTCCGGTTTTTCTTTTAAAGCCCGCCAAAGCAATGTCCGTGCCAGCAATGTCCTGCCGAGGTAGTCGCCCGGCGCCTGAGGGGTTTGCTTACAGGCGAAATCAAAGTGGTAATCCGGCTGTTCCAATCTTTTCATATTCAGTTCAAGCCGCTTCTTCAATTCGCCGCCCGGA
>WQXD01000101.1 GCA_009785015.1 Oscillospiraceae bacterium
GAGTTTTTTTGCCCTCTTTTCGAGTTCTATAAACAACGCTTCATGTATGCCCTGATTTTCGTACTCTTTCAGAACCCCATCGCCGCCGACAGTTACATTGTTGTTATGTTCTATCCAACCGGATACAGCACCGCAGATTTCATCGCCGTCTTTGGCATACAAAAGTAATTCGGGATTTTTATTGAACTGTTCAAGCCACCATTCGCGGCTGTATTTTTCGCCCTCTTTGACCGCAAATCCAACAGGCGAGTCCGCGTAAATTGTTTTGAAAAATTTTTCGACTTCTTCCAATTCCCCGATATTTTTTACGTTTTCTATATTCATAAATATATTTCTCCTCATTTTATAGTTTTGATTGTTGTTTTTGTATTCACTCGGCGCGCAGCCGAAAACAGCCTGAAACGCTTTATAAAATCCCGCGGGCGTTTCATAACCGTAGTCAAGCGCGACGTCATATAATTTACGCCCGGTATATATTTCGTTTGCGGCGGCGTATAATTTTTTGCTCCGGATATATTCCATAATCGGAACAGGCAAGTAAACCTTGAAGATTTTATACAAATTCCGTTGGGAATATCCCGCAAATTTTGTCAATTTTTCAAGCGTTATTTCGTCTTTTATATGCTCGTCAATATATTTTATGATTTTTTCATAAATTGACGCATTTGCCGCCATTTTATCCCATCCTTTCCGTTTCATTGATTTTTGCAGCTGCAATTGCAGTATATCATATGTTTTACATAATTTCTTTTCCGTTTTTGCATTTTTGAGGTAAAAAGTTGAAAAATAAATTTTTTTCAAAAGCGAGTGAACCATATTATTGTTTTAGCAACTTTATATACGAGAGCTTTCAAAAACAAATCGGAGGTGTCGATATGCGAAATCAAGAAATAGAAAACCAAATAGATTTTTTGCTGTCGGCAGCTTTGAACAAATGCGGAAATCTTGAGGACGCTCAGGATTTAACCCAAGACACTTTGCTTGCGGCGCTGACCTATATCTCAAAGGGTTATGAGATTCACGACATCAGAGGTTGGCTTCTCACCGTTCTGAACCGTAAATTTTATTACAAGCTGCGGCAAAAATATAAAATACCGCTTGTAAGTTTAGGACCGGAAACCGAACTGATTGATGAAATCGATTGTTTTGAATCAATCGTAAATTCTGATGAAATCGAATCTTTAAGACGCGCTGTAGCTTACTTGTCAAAGATACACCGTGAAGTCATTGTCCGATATTACATGAACGGGAATAGTGTCGAAAAAGTGGCGCATAGTCTTGGTATTCCGCAAGGAACCGTTAAAAGCAGACTGTCAGCAGGCAGAAAAATCTTAAAAAAGGAGCTTGATAATATGGAGAACTATACAAAGCAAAGCTATGAGCCGGTCAATTTGCACATCTGGTTCAGCGGATGGAGCGGAATAAACGGAAGACCGGAATCGCTCGCGACGGGCGGCCTTATTGCACAAAATTTATTGTACCTTGCGTATAAAGAACCGATTACGGAAGCTGAATTGTCCAAAGCTATTGGGATTCCGTCGGCGTATGTCGAACCGATAGTAAAGCGACTGGTAGCCGACGAGTTGATGCGGCGCGTTGGCGATAAAGTTTATACGGATTTTATCATCACAACAAAAGCCGACCAAAAGAGATATATTCCCGCACAAAAACAATTTTTCGCAGAGAACAGCGATAAATTCATTCGCGCGATTAAAGAAGGTCTTGAAAAAATACGTGCGTTTGACTTTTATGGCCGCTGTACCGACAACCAGCGCAACGCGCTTGACTTGTATTTCCTATTTGATTGTTTAGCAAAAGGGATATTCGCCGCGTTTTCAAAAATATATGAAAACGTGCAAACTTTTCCCGACAGACCGGACGGGGGAAGATGGATCGCTGTCGGCGATTTGCACTCCCCGGACGACGAAAACAACTCCGCCGAATTATCGTATTCATATGCGGGACAGCGGAATATACGCTTGGGAAATTCTTCATTCCACGTTTATGACCCCGAAGGGTTTACATCCAAATTGTACTTCCGCTGCCGCGATGTAAGCATAAGCGATGACGATATGCTTAAACTGTTATGCTTTATCAATTCGGATTCTGACGAAGCCGCATTTAACACAGAATTATTAAAAGCGGTACCGTGGCTTGCGGAATGTAAAATTCTCCGTTACAACGAGAATAAAGCGGTGATTGATATACCCATTGTTTCGGCTGATGAGTGGAAAAAGATAAGCGAAGTTATGCGTGCCGTTCAATCTGAATTTATCGACGATATAATAGATATTTTCAGAGAATTTCTAAAAGATAAAAAACAAACTCTTCCAAAGCACTTGGATAGTGTGCCGTTGCATAAATTATATATGGGTTCACATGGCATATTAGTTATGCTCGCAATACGTCATGCAATGCAAACAGGAATTATATATGACGGAGATTATGATGACCCGTCGAGTGAAAATCAATGCCCGTGTCCGATGGTTTTCGTTACAAACAAGTAAAAACGTATAAAATAAGGATGCCGGTTTGTAAATCGGCATCCTTTAATGCGCATAAGCAGAATAATCAAAATCAAAGCCGATTATATGTAATATATTCTTATTTATAGCATCCTTTAGACATATTAACCTATAATTCTGCTGACAAAATCTAAAAACTGTGAAAGTCGCACCCTTGCTTACAATCTCTATGTTTTTTAAACTATCTTGAAGATTTTCCTTTAACGAACTATATGGAATGGGTTCCGCGCCCTTTTCCTTACCTATACTACTAATATGGCTTATAGTGCTTCCTGTTATTTCAATTAATTTTGCCATCAACTCATCATGAGCATTTAATTTCATGCTTTTATTATTGAAATAATGCATATTATAATGTTTGTTGGTTGTTAAATAATTATATCTTAATGCTATTTTCGGCTCTTGCGCAATTTGTGTTTCTGTTTTTATTCTATTAGAAGTTATCTTATTTGATTTTTGATTGTCCTTAGCCTTGCTCACCACTCAATATAATTCTCCTTAAAATAATCTTTTATAAGATCTCGTGATATTATGCCGTTCATTATTTTTCCATTTTTTGTCGTGGATAACCAAGGAGTTTCTTCATGCGTTTTATTTCTTAAACCCCATGCCGAATAACCACCAAAAGTATTAAATACATCTTCCAATATCGCAGCATCTGATAGTGTTATTTTTGCTATATCAGACAAGTCTTTTTCATACTCTTTGCTGTCGCTTGAATTTAAATATACCTCATACGCATTATTATAATTATTCCAAACTTCTTCAACAACGGGCCCGTGATTCCAAGCGACAATATCCTCCGCAAACAAACTGCCATTATCCAGTGCCAAAGAAACGCCTTCCGCATAATACAACAATTTCAACAATTTTAAAAGCGTCATTCGCTCTGCGCCTTCGTCTAAGACAGAGTTATTCTTCATTATGAACCACTTAGCAATATCCATTGCCGTATATTTTACCGCAGCTGACAATTACCTCACCCCCAAACCATCATGATGGTATTTTTGAAATATGCCTTGACACAATAATATAATAGCATAAACAGATATATTTGTCAATGAATATTTTATCTATTTCGCCCTTATCGGCCGCACATTGATATTGCTTTGTTTTAAATATTCTTTAAGCTCTCTGACCGTATAATTTTTCTCCATTCTGGGCGAATACAGCATGCTGCTTATTATAGCCGCCTGCGTTTCCGTCTCTTCAAACAACGCTTTCAAGTGCTCGGGCGCTCCGGCTCCTCCCGAAGCGATCAACGGGACCGACACGGCAACTTCCGCCAATTTCATCAATACAAGGTCATAACCGGCAAGGGTCCCGTCATTGTCGATACTGTTCAGGCATATTTCCCCGGCGCCGAGCTCCTGTCCGCGCTTTATCCATTCAATGGCGTCCATACCGGTCGCAGTCCTCGCTCCGTCAATATATACCTCATATCCGCTTGGCATTTGTCCGGCTTTTTTTATTTGAACGGATAAAACGACGCATTGCGAGCCAAAAGCCTTCGCGCCGTCCGCGATGATCTGCGGGTTTCTCACCGCCATTGAATCGACGCTTATTTTCTCCGCCCCCGCTTTAAGCGTTTCATACATATCATCCAAATTTTTGATGCCGCCGCCGACGGTGAAGGGAATAAAAATGCAGCGCGATACTTTTTTCACCGTTTCGATATCAATCCCGCGTTTTTCGGAGCTCGCCGTAATATCGTAAAAAATCAATTCGTCGATTTGCGCGCCGTACATGGCTCTCGCCAGATTTTCGGCGGGAGCGACGTCTATGTTATCTTGAAATTGAACCGCTTTTGTCACCCTGCCGCCAATTATATCAAAACAGGCTATCAATCTTTTCGTCAGCATGCTTAGCCTCCCTTATGACTTAAAAAACCGTCCAACAATTCAAGCCCCGCTTCGCCGCTTTTTTCAATGTGGAATTGCGTGGCAAAAATATTGTCCCGGCACACCGCGGCGGCGAACGGACCGTTGTAATCCGCTTTTCCCCATATATCCGATTTATCATCCGGCATCGCGTAATATGAATTGACAAAATAGAAAAAATCATGCCATATTTTGCCGAAAGGTCCCTTCATAAACTGCACATGGTTCCAACCCATCTGCGGTACCCTGACATTCGAATTGTCGAATTTGACCACTTTTCCCCTCAGCCAGCCAAAACAATCGGTATTTTCTTCCTCGCTGTGTTCAAAGAGGATTTGCATTCCGACGCAAACGCCCAAAAACAGGGTCTTTTTCCATATTACAGCTTCTTCCAATGCTGTTGGCAAATCCATTTCCCGCAGGGATTCCATCGTCGCCCTGGCGCTCCCCACTCCCGGCAGAATGATATGCGCGGCGTCTTTTAAATCCTGCGGACAACGGGCAAACTCCGCTTTGTACCCGAGCCGCGTTACAGCGTGCAATACGCTGGGTGCGTTTCCGGCTTTGTAATTGATAATTTTAATCACTGCCCGGCCAGCCTCCTGCCTTTTTGCGTTTTATGCGGCAAATTGCCGCAAGGATATTATAGCATCCAAAACGCGGATTGTCAAGCGGAATTTCAAAAATCGGAAAGCAGCCCGCAGAATTGTTTGCATTTTGTTTTTGAATTATTTCACAAATGTTAATTGTCATAAAATTATAAAAAATGATATAATGGTATTTGCGCGCAAGTATATTTTATTATTTGACGGGAGAGAATTTAAAGTTATGAAAACAAAAAGGATTTTATGTTTCTTTGTGGCATTGTCGCTTTTGGCGCTGCTCGTTATTTCATGCGGCTCATCTGACAACGGCAAGGCGGACGACGCGAAAAACACGACGGAGGACCCAAATACCGCAGGCGACGACAACACGGGAGAATCAAACGAGCAGCAGAAGGCAAAAGTGGATCCCCCCGATCTGCCCGCTGTTGATTACGGCGGCGTCGATTTTGTGATAATGGATCGCTACGACCCCACGGTGGGCTGGAGCTGGAGCAACCGCGACGTGGTTCCCACGGATGAAATCGTGACGGGGGAGGAGATAAACGACGCGTTGTTTTTCCGCAATTCGATCGTGGAGGACAAATACAATATAACAATCACCCATGTTTCCTTTGAACTCGGGCAGATCCAGGCAAAACTCAAGGCGGCGGTGCAGTCCGGCAGCGGGGATTATGATTTGGTCATGCCGAATATCGAGATAGGGCTGTCCGGCGCGCAGACGGGATTAGTCGAAGATCTGGCGCAGCGCGACCCGATTGATTTGTCAAAGCCCTGGTGGAACCAGAGATTTATCGACGATGTGAATTATCAGGGGAAAGTGTTCTACGCCATCGGCGACGTGGGCATAATGGCAAACGACGCCACCTGGATTTTGATGTTCAACAAAACGCTGCACAAACAACAAGGCCTTGACGACATCTATCATATCATCAAAGAAGGCAAATGGACGATGGACAAAATGATCGAAATGTGCGTCAACGTCGCAAAAGACCTCAACAACGACGGGGTTTGGGACAAGGAAGACATGTACGGGATGGCCACTTCGGACAACACCTCGCTTGGCATGCTGTACGGGGCGAATTTGCAATTCAGCGAAAAAGACGCCGGCGGAATCCCGCAGCTCTCTTTGAATACCGAAAAAACGGCGAATGTGCTCGAAAAGATAATCGAAGTCATGTATCAGGCAAACCACAACACGTTCAATTTCAGCGACTGGCCCAGCATACCGAACACCCACCTCGTAGCCCAGGAAATATTCGAGACCAACCGCGCGCTGTTTTACGGCGAAGTTATGCAGTGCGTCATACGCCTGCGCGCCATGGAGACGGACTTCGGCGTGATAGCCTTCCCGAAATACGACGAAGCGCAGGAAAACTACACCCATCTCATACTGTCAAACCCATCCTCGTGCGTGACGATACCCGTCAACGCGGCCAACCCCGAAAAATCGGCGATCATACTCGAGGAGCTCGCCTATCAGTCTTTGGTATACCTGACCCCGGCGTACTACGAGCAGGCCCTGAGGGGCAAATACATGCGCGACGACGACTCGTCCGAAATGCTCGATATAATCCTCGCAAACCGGGTATGCGACATAGGCTATACTGGCAATGTGGGCAATCTTGTGAGCGAGATTGCGACCATGGCCAAAAAAGGGCAGGCGAATTTCGCGTCGATGTATGAAAAAAGGGAAAGCTCCGCGCAAAAGGCGCTCGACAAAATCATAGGCGCCCTGGACGAGCGGTAAAATCATGAAAAAAACACTGGAGATAACAGGCATGCACTGCGCCGCCTGCGCGGCGCGGATCGAAAAGACGCTCAGCAAAATAGACGGCGTGGAAAGCTGCGCCGTGAATTTGGCGGCTGAGCGCGCGAGCTTTGAGTTTGACCCCGCGAAAACCGGTTTGGAAAATATACAAGCCGCAATCGAAAAATTGGGTTACGGCTGGGCCGAAATCAAAAAAGAGGCCGCCGAAAAAGGCAAATCGCGCAAAGAGAAGGAAATCAGGGCGCTGCAAATAAAATTTGCCGCGGCGGCCGTTTTCTCGCTTTTGCTTCTGTATATCTCCATGGGGCATATGCTGCCTTTCGGGTGGCGGCTGCCCCTCCCGGAAATCCTGGATCATGCGGCTCATCCCTCGAATTTCGCCCTTGTTCAGATGTTTTTGACAATTCCCGTGCTGATTGCGGGATACCGTTTCTATACAGCCGGCTTTCCGGCGATTTTGCGCTTGTCGCCCAATATGGACAGCCTCATCGCCGTGGGGACTTCGGCGGCGGTCATATACAGCCTGTATGCCACATACCGGACCATAAATTCCGATTCCGGGTTTTCGGAGCATTTGTATTTCGAAACGGCGGCGATGATAATCGCGCTTGTGCTGCTGGGTAAAACCCTTGAAGCCGTATCAAAGGGCAAAACAGGCGCGGCGATAGCTGAGCTGATGGGGCTTTGGCCGAATACGGCGATTGTGGTAAAGGACCAACAAGAGATTGAAACGCCGATAGACGAGGTCATGGCGGGCGATACAATACTTGTAAAGCCCGGGGGCAAAATCCCCGTAGACGGGGTGGTTTTGGAGGGCGTGAGCTCCGTGGACGAATCGATGCTCACGGGCGAGGGCATGCCCGTAGACAAAAAAGCGGGGGATTTGGTGTATGGGGCGACCCTGAACAAAAACGGGTCGATCAAAATGTCGGCGAAAAAAGTGGGTGCGGATACCGCGCTGGCGCAGATTATAAAGTTGGTCGAGGAAGCGCAGAGCGGCAAAGCGCCGATCTCCAAGCTCGCGGATATCGCGGCGGGATATTTTGTCTTCGGCGTGTTTGGCTTGGCGGCGGTTTCCTTTGCCGGATGGTTGATCGCCTCGGGCGATTTCGGGTTTTCGCTGGGCGTCTTCATATCCGTGCTCGTAATCGCCTGCCCGTGCGCCTTAGGGCTCGCCACGCCGGCGGCGATCATGGTCGGGACGGGCAGGGGCGCGGAAAACGGAATCCTGATCAAGGGCGGCGAAGCGCTTGAGACTGCGCACAAGATACAGACGGTCGTCTTTGACAAAACCGGAACGATCACCGAAGGCAAACCCGAAGTCACGGATATTTTCGCCTTTGAGGGCTTTGATGAGCGGCGCCTGCTGCAGCTTGCCGCCTCCGCCGAGAAAAACAGCGAACACCCCTTGGGCGAAGCGGTCGTGAGAAGGGCAGAAAAAGAAGCTTTGGAGCTTCTTTCGGCTGAGGCTTTCGAAGCGATTGCCGGCAGGGGCATAGTCTGCCGTATCGGCGGACTGGAATTTTTGGCCGGGAACCGCAAATTGATGGATGAGCGCGGCGTTGTTTGCGGGGAGGCCATAACGGCCGAAGCCGACCGTTTGGCCGGCGAGGGCAAAACGCCCGTGTATATCGCGGCAGACCAAAAAACCGCCGGAATCATCGCGGTCGCCGACGTGATAAAGCCCGGCGCCGCAAAGGCCGTTTTGGGACTCGAGCGCATGGGCATTGAGGTCGTGATGATTACGGGCGACAACCGGCGCGCCGCGGAGACGATCGCAAAACAGGCCGGTATCGCCCGGGTGCTGTCCGAGGTGCTGCCGCAGGCCAAAGCCGATGAAATCAAAAAACTGCAGGCGGAGAAAAAGACGGTGGCCATGGTGGGCGACGGCATAAACGACGCGCCGGCGCTCGCGGCAGCCGATCTCGGGATTGCGGTCGGGAGCGGGACGGACGCGGCCATGGAGAGCGCGGATATCGTGCTGATGAAGAGCGATTTGGCGGATGTTTTGGGTGCTGTACGGCTTTCAAAGGCGACCATCCGCAACATAAAACAAAATCTGTTCTGGGCATTCGGCTACAATACGGCGGGTCTCCCGATCGCCGCGGGTGTGCTGCATATTTTCGGCGGGCCTCTGCTGTCGCCGGTTATCGCGGCGGCGGCGATGAGCTTGTCTTCCGTGTCGGTTGTGGCAAACGCGCTCAGGCTGAAAACGGTAAAACTACAGAAATAAGTAAAGGGGGATTTATATGTATATGCGCGACACAAAATTCTTGAAACTGCTTTGCATGGCGGTACTTGCGCCGCTGGTTTCATTGATTCTTTTTTCCTGCAGCGCGGCTTCGGATGAAGCCGGCACGACTGCCGCCGCCGAAGGAGGGCAAAACGAACAAACTGAAAAGGCAGCCGACGCGTCGACGCCCGAACTGCCCGAAAGGGATTTCGGCGGGTATGTTTTCCGGATGTACACGTGCCTGCCCATCCCCGACGCGACCAACCTGATGGATGCGGAGGCGATTCTCGGGGAACCGCTCAACGACGCTATATACAAGGCAAACCGCGAAATAGAGGAACAGTTCAATATCGTCTTCAAGCAGACCGAAATAGACACATGGGACAAAATGGCGTCCATCCTCGACAAATCGGTCGCCGCGGGGGACGACGTATGCGACATGATAAACATAGTCGACCGGGACGTCATGAGCCTTTTGGCGAAGGGCAAATGCATATACAGCATCGGGGAGCTGCCGTATATAGACCCCGCGAAAGAATACTGGAACCAAAAAACCAAAGAACTCTATACCATCGCGGGAAAGTCGTATTTTTTGAACGGGGCCAACATGCTCAACTATATCGACACCATAAAGCACCTTGTCTACAACAAGCAGATCGCCCAGGACAACGGGATCGAAAATATATACAATCTCGTCCGCGACGGCAAATGGACGATGGACAAGATGTTCGATATAGCCAAAAGCGTCACCCGCGACATAAACGGCGACGGAATCATGGATGACAACGATTTGTGGGGCATAATCGCGTGGCCCGACGAATTTTACCCCGCCATGTGGGCCGACGTCAACAACCCGCTCGTCAAAAAGGGCGAGGACGGCCTCCCGTATTTCAATGTGCCGGGCAATATGCGCCTCACCGACATATTCAACAAACTCTACGACCGGAGCAACGAAGGCGGGCTTTACGACACGTATGTGGACAAAAAATCCAAATTTTCCAAAGTACCCGCGCATTACTCGTATGTCAACGCCATGTTTTCGGAAGGGCACGGGCTGTTTGCCTCGTCCGCTTTCCGCAAAATGCTGGCCTTCCGCGACATGGACGCGGATTACGGGATAGTGCCTTACCCCACCTACGAGGAAAAAAAGCCCGGGGAGCCGTATAACGGCTATGCCGCCACATCCATGATATTTTTTGTGCCGGTGATCAACCCGGACCCGGAAAGGGTGTCGATAATAATGGAGGCGCAGGCCGCCGGGTTTTACAAGCACGTGATACCCGCCTATTATGATATCATCGTGCGCGAAAAGCTCACCCGCGACGACGAATCGCGGGATATGCTCGACATGCTCTACAAAAACGCTTTCAGCGATATGGCGGACACCATATTTATAGGGGTGCGCGGCCAATATGCGGGGCTGTTCCGGACAAAATCGAACACGATAGCCTCGCACACCGAAAAAATCGCCGATTCGATAAACGACATGCTGGAAAAAGCGATCGCCGCTTTTCAGGAGTTGGAATAATTAAGGGAGGAAATAGGCCATGAAAAAAAACATAGCCGCGGGCGACCATGCCGTCGCCCCGGCGGATATAGAGGTCCAAACCGGGCAAAACGACAACAAAAAGCATAAAATAGACCCCATACCCGTCGTGCTGTCGCAGCACTGGTATTATCACCGGTACGGCATAGATTTTTCCGAGAACACATGGACCGACCCCGAAAAACGGATCAAAATGTACGCGGACATGAGC
>WQXD01000102.1 GCA_009785015.1 Oscillospiraceae bacterium
ATGTCACCTCTTGGAATTGCTACCTCTACAGCTATTCCCGATCATTTGGGTAAAATTGCGAAAAAATGGGAATATGAGAATATGGCTGATGAAAAATTTGGTAAATGTACAGAGGCTGCAAATAAAATAAAAGATTATTTAAAAAGACATAATTTACATGGTGCAATAATTGAACTCGAATGGAGCCCCCGAACTAACGTATATATAGGAAGCTTATTAAAAGGTAAGCCCGCATCTACTAATGGTTTCCATGTAGGAGTGTTATATAATGGAATGGTGTATTGTAATATACACACATCCGGATTAGCCAAACAGACTTGGATAAATGATTTTTATCAATATATTCCTACCACTCCTATGGCAATGAAATTGCCAGCTAAGGAGATTCCATTTTAAAAGAAAGAGGTTTTGATTATGGATATGTTTTATGAATTGCTTATGAAAATCAAAAAAAAACCTATGATGTATATGGTGAAAAAATCAATATTACATTTGCAAATGTTGATTTTAGGATATGATATAGGAAAAAGCGAAGTTGATAACAATTATCATTCAATTTTAGATGGTTTCGGCGATTTCGCAAATGAATATTGCGGTAGAAATGCTCGAGCGGCTGGCTGGGCAATGAATATTTACCATTATACCAACAAAGATGAGGAAAAAGCATTCGACAAATTTTATGAATTGTTAGATGAGTTCTTGAAGCAAAAAGGCAATCCGGAACCCACAAAATCCACCGAAATATAACTTGAAGCAGGGTTCTTCCGCAAATTCCCGTAGACGGGTAAAGTCGCTTGAATTAGATATTTGAAAAACCGTATATTTCCAAGGATTTAGAGGCGTTCGATTTGACCTGCAGTTTGAGTTACGGTTTTTTGCGGAAGAATCAATTTTATCCCGCCGCTTTCACATTATTGAGCTATGAATACCAGAAAAAGTAATATTGATATGCTTGGGTGAGGAAATAAATGATGTGATCAGATCCATCGACGGCGCGCCGTGCAGCGATTTGTCAATACAAAGCTTAAAAGAAGCAAAAGCCAAGGGGTAAGCGACGAATAACATGGGAACCACCCCGCCGATTACATCGGCACCCCTCCCGCGGAGGGGAATAAAAAACCCGAAATATCGGCAAAATTCCCCTCCCGCGGAGGGGTGTCACGCACGTGTAGCGAACGTGAACGTTAGTTCCCGTGCAGCTCACGCCTATCGATGACGGGGTGGTTTTTCTGCTTAAAGAGGAAGTGATATCCATAAAGAAAAAATTCGCGGTACTGCCGGCGATTATTGCCATAGTTATATTAAGCTCATATTCTTTAGGATGTGGCGGGAGATTTTCTGATGATGACGTACTAATCGATAAAAGATTTGAAAAAATAATAGAAGCCATCAAGAATCAGGATGAAAACACTTTAAAATCAATGTTTTCCGCGCAAGCATCGTCTCAGTCCGATGATTTCAAAGAGCAGATAGCTCATTTGTTTGAATTTGTTCAGGGCGAAATAGAATCTTGGAAGAGAACGGGGGGCCCCGGCGTTTTTGAGGGCAAAAATGACGACGGGTCAGGCCGCATCTGGAAAGAAGTTCGAGCAACATATGACGTCAAAACAAGCGAACGAACATATCATATTTCGCTTCAGGAAATCACAAAACATTCCCAAAATCCCGAAAAAGTGGGCGTAAGTTCATTTTGCATAATAAAGGCGGAGGATTGGGGGGAGGAATATAACTATTGGGGTGATTTGGGATTACCGAAGGATTTCAAAGTTCTTGGGATCATTATTGATGAGTCCTATGACAATAGACCATCTATTGAATATTTCGGCGGGGGTGAACAACAAAACCGAAGAAAGGCGGTTCAATCCGCCTTCCTCCAATTCCCCCGCCTTTTGCCGTGAGGTTCAATCTTCAATCTTCACTTCACCCTGTAGAACCAAACCTCGCCCGAGGCTTTGCCGAGAGTGAACTCAAACCCCTTTTGGTTTATCTCTTTGCCTGTGATCTCAAGTTCTTTGCCGAATTCGGGATTTGTGAATATATAGACTTTCATATCGTCAAAACATTTCGGCATCACCGTTTGTGCTTCTTCGTCCGATTGTATATGCCGGATGCCCTGAATGATTCCGCTCCCGCTCTCATCGCTGTGAAACTGCACCGAATACCATCCTTTTTTCGACTTGGAGCATGGCAGCAGCGGATAATAGTCGCCGTCGATCATATACTGCGCCGCGCCGCGCCATATGTCGTTCATCTTTTTTGCGTAGTCGAACAGGGGGGAGGTGTCATACGGGGAGACCATGCAGGTGATCGACGGGCACATCGCGGCCTGATAGGCGTAATGGCTGATCTGCCATATGCCGCCGGTGAGGTTGCCCTGTTCGTCATACGCCGAAGAAGTGTGGTTTCTGAAATAGGGCGTCCATTGGAACATCGTATAGTTGAAGCTCGTTTTGATGACCGGATCCCCTATGGCGTGATCGGTGTACTGCAGCGGGACGGAGCGGCGCAGCGTCTCCAGATCGTTTCGCCTGCCCCCCGAAGCGCACGTGTCAATCCACAGATCCGGATTCTCCGTCAAAAGATCGTCCCAATATTTGAGGTATGCCTGCGTATGGAAGTTTTCTTTGGTGCCCCTGCGGTCTTCCGCTTCGTTTTGGAGCCACCACTCAAGCGGCTGCATATTGAAATCCTGGCGGTATATCTTGATGCGGCTGTCTTTGATCAATTTGCCGACAAGAGTTGTGATCCACGCGGCGACTTCGGGGTTGGCCATGTCCAAAAGCGCCGTCGCGTCGGTCTGTTCTTTGCCTTCGGCGTCTTTGTACTTGCGTTTGAGCAGATATTTTTCGGGCATATCCTTGGGCCAGTAGTCGAGCATGACCCTCTCCGGCTCAAACCACACCAACAACTGTATATCGTTGTCGTCGCAGCATTTGCCCACCGGGCCCAGTCCGTTGGGGAATTTTTCGGGGTCGGGCATCCATGTCCCCGTGCGGGGCCAGCTTTTTACGCCGTTTTCATCCTTGCAGGGGTACCACCCGGCGTCTATCCACCATATGTCGAAATTCAAACCCCGTCTCAGGTATTCGTTTATTCCTTCGAGCTGGTTTTTTTCATCGGCAAGCGTGAATTCTTCGCCGCCGCCGGTCACATGCGTGATCGACTTGGGTCCCAGTTTATCGCCGCGCGTGCGCGGCAGCACATGCGCCATATACCATCTTCTCCAAATATTCGTGCCCCTCGTGCCGTCGCCTTCAAACGCCATCAGCGTCATGCGCGGGGTCCTGAATACTTCGCCGGGCATGAGATAAAAACGGGTATGCTGCTGTTTGGCGGCGAATGTGAAACCGTCTTTTTTGCCTTTGAAAAAAGACTGCCACTGAGCCGGCCACCCGACTGAGAAGATATATCCGAAATCGCCGCATGTCAGCTTGTAAAACGGCGAGGCGCCGTCGTTTCCGCGGCCGCCGACCGGAGCGAATGTATAGGTTGAGCCGTCGCTTAATTCATGGATTGCCGTTTTGAAACCGTCGTCATGGCCCGGGTCGCCGCTGTTTTCATGAAGATAAACGTTTTCGCCCGGAAAGAAAGCATTCAAGCCGTATAAATCTTCGATTATCGGCGTGTTTTGTTTGCCTGTGTTTTTGAAATAGGCGGTCCATTCGTATACGGGGAAATCTTTGTATTCATAACATTCGACGCGGATATTCAAGCCTGTCTCGGGGTCTGTCCCCTCAAAAATCATCTCCGTGATGTTCGCGTTTATTATTTTTTTGCCGGCAGTCGGATTATACGAGGCGGGAATCCCCATGTAATCTTTTCCGCCGTATTTGAACGTGACCGGTATTTTATCCGGCGCAAGAACAAAATCGCGGGCCGCCGTTCTTATGAGCTGCATGTCTTTTAACGAAGTTTTGTTTGATAACATAATTTTTTCACTCCTTATTTATTTTAATCCAGCGATTGTATCATATCATTGGCTTTTTGAAGCGTTTTTTCCACCGAACCGATTTTCTTTTCCACAGCGGACACGAAATCGCCCGATTTCATCGCCCCCATATATATATTTCTCACCGCATCCATGTAGAACGTATCCCCTACGTCCATTGTCATGTTCGCGTGGATTATATCGAGCATCTCCTGCGATTCGTCGTCCCTCGTATATTTATAGCGGAGCGAGACTTCGAAATACGCCGGGACTATGACATTTTTGGATTCGACCGCGGCGGCTTCCATGATCACACTTGTTTTTTCGAGGTCGGAATTCGTAACGGGGACGACGTTTATCCAGCCGTCTATGATCCGCGAGTAATATTTGTCCTGCGCCTCGTCATATTTGGGAAACGGCACTATTCCGAAATCCGTTTCCACACTGCGCATACTTTCGGCTATCGCGATATTTCTCACATAAAACAAAGCCAGGTTGTTGGCGAACTGCTGCGTTGAACTGTCCCTGCCCGGTTCCGCGCCGCCCCCTTTTATAGTCGTGAACTTGTCGACGTTCGCATCGTAAACTATTTTTGGGCCGCCGAATACGTTTTCGTGAACTTTGCCGAGCAAACCGAAAAGTTTTTCGGTGTTCCCCGTGAATACGAGCAGATTGCCGGAGTCTTTGGCCACCGTTTTTATTCCGCTCGATACCCAGAAACAGGGATAAAACATATCGGACTGCGTCACTATGCCGTATCTGTCGGAGTCAGTCCAGACGTCGTCGCCGTCCAGATCGGCGAGCGCGGTTTTTGAAAATTCGAAAAATTTATCTATAGTCCATTTATTCCCTTTTACAAGGTTATATATATTTTCGAGCGCAAGGTCTTCGACTATTTTTTTATTGAAAAAAACGCAGAGGGTCTGTTCGAACATGTTCAGGCATTCGTCGCTGTAGGCGAATAAAAGCTTTCCTTCGACGGATATTTCAGAGTTTACGTATTGAGCGTACCACGGCCGTGAAACGTCCAAGTACGGCAGCTTGTCGACGGTCACGATCCTCCCGTCGATAGCCGCGGCCCACGCCTCGCGGGAAATGAGCATACACAAATCGAAATCGTCCGAAGCCGCCGAAGTGGATTTTTTAAATTTCGCTACGCAATCATCCCAGCCGGTGGCTTCGATTTGCTTTATTTTTATGTCGTATTTTTCTTCGATGATCCTGTTTCTCTTGTATATTGCGTCTTCGACGTTGCTTCCCGTTTCTTCTTCGACGTCAAAAGCGGTATGCAAGCCGTCATATGCGGTATTCGGCGTGGACAATACGCGGAATTCATATCCGTTGTATTTCACATCCGGCAGATAATCGGCAATATATTTAAATTCCCCGTTGTTATCCGGTGCTGCCCGGTCATCTTCCGCTTCCGTTTTTGTTTGGCCGCCGTTTTCGGGCGTATTTTCTTTGTTGCAGCCCGCGCCGACGGCAATCGCCGTAAACAGGGCAAGAAAAATCAAAATTATTTTTTTCAGTTTCAAATTCATCACAATTATCTCCTCACATATTTAAATTGACACCGTAAAACCGTTTCATCAGTTCCAATGTTTCGCCGAGGGCGGGCATGGACGGGGCGCTTCCGTAACGCGTTACGGAGATCGAAGCGACAGAGTTGGCAAACTGTACGGCCGCCTCGAGCGGCAGCCCTCCGGCAACGGCAAACGCGAGCCCGCCGTTGAAAGCGTCGCCGGCGCCGGTGGTGTCGACGGGCTGCAAATCCGTGGCGGGAATCATTTTGCCCTTTTTGCCGTCATGCAGGTACGCGCCCTGCTTGCCCATGGTGATAATGACGTTTGCCGCATTCAGTCCGAGCAGACGCTTTGCGCACAGTTCGGCGTCTTTTTCGGTTTTGAGCGGCAGACCGGTAAAATATTCCGCCTCTGTTTCGTTGGGAGTCAAATAATCGATTCCGTCAAACAATCCATCCGGAATTTGCCGGTAAGGGGCGGGATTCAAAATTATCGGCTTTTTGTATTTTTGCGCCAGCCGCTTGCATTCCAATACCGACTCCATACTTGTTTCAAGCTGAGTCAAAACAATATCGCAGGAAGCGAACTGCGATTCGGCGTTTGCAACCTCGGCGGCAGTCAGCGCGTCGTTTGCGTCCTTTACTATGATAATCCGGTTGTCGCCCTCGCCGTCCACCTCGATTAGGGCGGTCCCCGTTTCATAGCTGTCGCTTGCCGCTATATAGGTCATATCCATATTTTCTTTTTGGTAATGGTCCCCTATGACGCGGCCGAGCAGATCTTTTCCCATTTTGCCGATCATAACCACCCTTGCGCCCAGACGGGCGGCGGCGGTCGCCTGATTATTCCCTTTTCCGCCGGCTCCGAGCTTCAACGACTTGCCCACGACCGTTTCGCCGGTGATCGGAAAGCGGGAGCAATAACCGGTGACATCCACGACTAAGCTGCCCGTAACGACAATTTTTTTCATAATCGCTATTCCCCCTTCGCACCTTCAATTATGGCGATTCCCGACGAGGTTCCGATCCGCGCCGCGCCGGCTTGTATCAGTTGCAGGGCCGCCTCATATGTTTTTATACCGGAGGACGCCTTGATGGCGGCGTTGTTTGACAGATTCGCTTTCATAAGAAGCACGTCCTCCACGGTCGCCACCCCCTGCGATATTCCGGTGCATGTCTTTACGTAGTTGGCCCCTGCCCCGCAGGCGATACGCGTGGCTGCGGCTTTTTGCTCGTCTGTGAGCAGGCCCGTTTCGATGATAACCTTGACAGTACGCCCTCCCGCCGCGTCTACTACCGCCGATATATCATCGCATACATAATCGCCGAATCCGTCTTTCAGCGCGCCCACGTTGATAACCATGTCAAACTCATCGCAGCCCATATCAAGCGCGTCAGCCGTTTCCCGCGCCTTTATGGCAGTCGTATTCATTCCAAAGGGAAACCCTATCACAGTACCGACAAAAACCCCCGTGCCTGACAGCGTTTTTTTTGCCAGCGGCACATATGCGGGATGGACGCATACCGAAGCGAATTTATACTCTTTTGCCTCCATGCAGAGCTTTTCTATGTCGCCTTTGGTCGCGAACGGTTTTAAATTGGTGTGGTCGATGAATCGATTGATATTTTTGATAATTTCCATAAAAGCCTCCGTAATATTTTAATTTAATAAATTTTCAAAGCCTTTTTCGGCAAAAAACTTGACTATTTTCTTTTTTGGCGTTATAATAGATTTCATAGGCAGCCGCTTTTCGGGATTTTTGTTGTGAAAGGAAGTTAATGAACCGGACTGTAAGATTTGTAAAAATTAAAATACGCAGGTTTTTTGCGAACAGCGACAACAAATTGATTTTCGCCATGTTTTTCCCCATCTTGATCGAACAGTTGATTTTGGTTTTTATGGGTACGGTCCATTCCCTCATGCTCGCCAGGATAAAAACAGACGCCGAATATATCGTCTCCGCCGTAAGCCTCGTCGAACAAGTCAATCAGCTTGCCTACGCTCTGCTGGGAAGCGTTTCTCTGGGGGCCACGGTTATCGTAAGCCAGTATATCGGGGCGGGCAAACCCTCATCCGCCAAATCCACGGCTGAACAGGCTGTAATGCTCGGATTTGCCGTTGCCCTTTCGGTCACTGCGGTTTTCATGTTTTTCGGCAGGGAGATTTTTGTTTTGTTTCTCGGAGAGGATAAAACCGAAGGGGTGACTTTCGTTTACGCCATGCGCTATATGCGGCTCAGCGTGTTATCCTATCCGCTGTTAAATATAGGAACGACGGCGGCGGGAATCATACGGGGCACGGGAGACGCCAAAAGCCCGATAAGGATATCCATCGTGATCGGAGTGATAAACGCGCTGGTCGCCGGAATCTGTATTTACGCGCTCGGCATGAACATCGTGGGTGCGGGCGTGGCGAGCATTGTTGCCAGATTTTTCGGAGCAGTCGCCGCCATTGGCCTGCTTGTGAAAAAAGGTTTTATACAAAAACTCTCGAATTTATTCAAGCCGAAACTCATATATATCAGGCAAATCATGCGGATAGGGATTTTCCAAAGCGTCGAGAGTTTGATTTTCCAGTTCGGCAGGACGATCACATACCGGCATTTCAGCGGGGATATACATATAGCCGCAAACAGCGTGACGGGAAGCATGTTCAACATCATTTCCGCGCCCGGAAACAGCATGAACATAGTGTCGATGGCGCTTGTCGGCCGTCTGACCGGAGCGGGCGAGAAAAAGCAGTCGTATAAGGTTCTGCGCAATATCGTGGCGCTGGCGATAATCATGCTGCTGTGCACGTGTCTGGTTTTTTTGCCGATATCGCCGTTGTTTATTTCGCTTTACACAAGCGAATTCGACGCGGGTATTGTCGGCGAAATAACGGGGCTCATATACCGGCTGCTCTTTTTAAACGTTTTCTTTATGCCGGTTTTCTGGCCTTTGTCGTTTGTGCTGGTTTCGGGGATGAAAGGGGCCGGGGATGTGCGTTTTACGACGGTCGTGTCGATAACGAGCATGTGGTCCGTGCGGGTTTTGTTCGCGTATTTACTGGGCGGCGTGTTCAATATGGGCGTTGTCGGGGTATGGTGCGGAATGTTCTTTGACTGGGTTGTGAGGGCGATGTTTGCCGCGATAAGATTCAAAAGCAAAAAATGGCAGGAAAAATCGGCGATATAAAGCTAAATGCGCGAGATTCAACTTCTCTTGCTTATTATTATACCTGATAAAATCATAAATGTCAAGAAGTTAATAAATTAAAGGGGTGATTATAAATATGGGTGTCAAAGCGAAATATCCGCCGCTTCCCATTGCCGAAACGGTGGAGATAGCCTGTGAAAAATTTTCGGTTTCGGCATTGCCGGACGGTTTCCGCGTTTTGGAAAACGCGGGGCTCGTATGCCCGGAGGCGATGACTGGAAACGTCGTGTACAGGGCTGTCAAGGAAATGTATGAAGTGAGGGCGGAGATAACGCCCGGCGGCGATTATTTGACAATGTTTCCCGCAGGCAGCCACTATGGAGCAAGCGAAACCAAACGCAACACGATGACCGCCTTGCGTTCATCGGACAAAGGCAAAACATGGTCAGACCCGTATATCGCTTTTGACATAGACTATAACCAGCACGGTTTTATTCCGCTGGTTCCAAAGGGTTCGAAAAGGATATACAGTTTCGGCACGCAGCCTGTCTGGGGATTGTACACAAGAGACCGGGGGCTTGCCGAAAACGCGCCCATCGGGTATTTGTATTCCGACGACGACGGTTACACATGGACGGGGCCCGTTTTAATCGATCCCACAAACGATCCCGGATATACGGGCATGTCGGTCATGCGTATGTGCGAGACTGACAAAGGCACATGGCTTCTGGGTACTCACGAAGGATATCACATGGAAAAACCGACGCATACGAATCTTTACATACTGCGCTCGGAAGACTGGGGGAAAACATGGGAACTGCTGCCCGAAAAACGCAAAGGCGGCTGGCATATCATGCCCTTTCACAGAATGGACGAAGGCAGGCCGATACAGGTCGGCGGTAAAATTCTGTTTATCTGCCGTACCCCCGAAGGTCATCTATGGGCGAGATGGAGCGAAGACGACGGCAAAACATGGACCAAGGCGCGTCCGACTTCGCTCGTGCACCCTGACGCCCCGCCTATGATAACGCATTTGTCCGACAAAAAAACGCTCGTATGTTTTCACCACAACCGTTTCCACGATTTCGATTACAACGGATTGAGCGCGGAAAAACAGGCGATAATGGGCGACCGTTCCGAAATTTGGGCGGCATTCTCGAAAGACTGCGGCGAAACCTGGAGCGAACCCGTATTTGTTTATTGCAACGCCGTCAGACACGACGATTCCCTGCAGCCGTTCTACAATAATCAATGCTCGTACAACGATTTGTTTACCGACGGGGACACGCTCAATATATTTGTGCCGCATTTGTGGCGTCAGGCTGTCCATTTGCAGATAAAAGAGGCCGATTTGCTCAAACTCCCGGCAAAATCGGCAATATTAAAATAATGTTAAGGAGAGAATAATTATTATGACAGAAACAGAAATTTTGAATGAATTGAAAAAATTCGACACGCCCTCGATAACCAACGTCGTCGCCACTTACCCCGCAGATAAAGAAATATGCCTTGGTTTATACGAGCCATGGGAAATCGACTGGTACACGGACGAGACGCTGAGGTGTTTATACCCGGAGATGGGGCGCGTTGCGGGATATGCCGTGACATGCGTGTTCGGGGTTCCGTCGCCGGGCTTTAAAAGATTGTCTTTCAACGACGTTCTTCTCGCTGTCGGAAAATCGCCGAAACCCGCGGTATTGGCGATAAAAAATAATTTCCCGGAGAAGTACAGAAAGAAATTCGCCGTAAGCGGCGGAAATATGACGACCGCAATGAAAATGGCCGGGGTCGCCGGAGTTATCTCCGACGCCCCGGTGAGGGATATAGGCGAGCTGCGCGAATTGGAAGTGCAGTATCTTGTCACGGGAGTAGTGGCCGGTCACGGGGATTTCGCAGTTCAGGCGGTAAACGTTCCGGTGAATGTCGCGGGTATGGATATATGTCCGGGCGAGATCATCCACATGGACGAAAACGGCGCGGTAAAATTTCCGCGGGAGCATTTGCCGGATGTGCTCGCAAGAGTGAAAAAACTTGCGGCAATCGAGAATATCCGCATGGACAGGCTGAAAAAGAGCGCGGATATCGGGCAGATAGTCAAAATCCTGTCCGGGGTTGAAGAAAAATAATTGAAATAATTATTGTTTCCTCAA
>WQXD01000103.1 GCA_009785015.1 Oscillospiraceae bacterium
CAGCATATCGTCCGTGCGGCCCGCGGGTTTGGACATGCGCGCGTGGGCGCGCCCGCATTCGCATTTTTCGTAGTTCAGCGAGCATATATCCCTTGTTTTGTAGCGTATGAGGGGAAAGCCCTCCTTGTCGAGCGTGGTGATTACGAGCTCTCCCGGCTCGCCCTCTTTTAACGGCTCGCCGTCGGCGTCCGTTATTTCGGCGATAAAAAAGTCTTCCCATATGTGGAGCCCGCTCTGAAAGGAGCAGTCCTGCGAAACGGCGGGGCCCATGATCTCGCTTATGCCGTATATGTCATGGGCGCGAAGCCCCAGCCGGTTTTCGATTTCGGCGCGCATGGCGGCGGACCACGGTTCAGCGCCGAAAATACCGGATTTTAACTTTAGGTCGCCTTTGGTCAGTCCCGCCTCGAGCATGCTTTCGGCTATATACAGGGAATATGAGGGCGTGCAGCACAGGTGGGTGACGCCGAAATCCTTTAGCAGCGTGATCTGCCGCTGCGTATTGCCGGAAGAGGCCGGAATTGTGACCGCGCCGAGTTTTTCCGCCCCGTAATGCGCCCCGAGCCCCCCCGTGAACAGCCCGTAGCCGTAGCCTATCTGTACCCGTGAATTCTTGTCCGCTCCCGCCATGACCAAGCACCGCGCCATACATTCGGCCCAGAGATCGATATCCTTGCGCGTATAGCCGACCACCGTCTGCTTTCCCGTCGTGCCCGATGAGGCGTGTATGCGCACGATATCCTCCATCGGAACGGCGAACAGGCCGAACGGGTAAGTGTCGCGCAGATCCTGCTTTACCGTGAAGGGCAGATCGCGAAGGTTGTCCAAGCTTTTTATATCGCCCGGCAATATCCCCTTCTCCTGCATTTTTCGGCGGTAATGCGGCACATTCGAGTACACGTTTTCGACGGCGGCCCGCAGTTTTTTGAGTTGAAGCTCGCGTATTTGCCCGCGCGGCATCGTCTCGGCCGGTTGGTTCCAGTAATGATGCTTTTCCATAGATAATTTACGCCCTTTCTTTTTGGTATTTTTGATATTACATATAAAAATTCCCCTTGCGGCGTTTTGCGCCGCAAGGGGTTAAATTGTTTTAAAAATTTACTCCACCCTTATTTTCCGCGACACAAAGCAGCGTTTTCGTAAAAACCAAAAACGCTGAAAGTAAAGATGAAAAGGGCGCTGCTATGTATAAGCGGCAGATTCATACATTCCTCCGAAAATTGATTACAGCTGATATTATACCACATTTTTTCCGGGCTGTCAAGGGGGTTGCAGAAATTTTTTTGTGAGCGCGTCAAAGCAAATAGTCCCGAAGTATTGATAAAATTTCGTTCATATCGACGGGCTTTCCCAAATGCCGGTTCATTCCCGAGGCGAGGCACTCCTCCACGTCCCTGTGCGAAACATTGGCCGTCATCGCGATTATGGGGATACGCCCGGACTTCGGGATATCGTGCGACCGGATCAGCTTGGTCGCCTCATACCCGTCGAGCTCGGGCATGCGGATATCCATGAAGATGAGCTTATACGCGTCCGGGTCGGATTTGAACTTTTCCACCGCTTCTTTGCCGTTGACTGCGAAATCTATTTCCACGCCGGTTTCTTCAAGCAGCATCGCTATGATTTCCCGGTTTATTTCGACATCTTCGGCGACCATGATCTTATAGCCCTCAAAAATGCCGTTTATCGAAATTTCGGCTTTGTCTTCCGGCGTTTTTTTGATTTGCGCCGTGATGCCGAAAATAAACGACGAGCCTTCCCCTATTTTCGATTCGACCTCGATATGTCCGCCCAGCCTCTCCACGATGCGCTGTGCGATCGCGAGTCCCAGCCCGATGCCCTCATATTTCCGCGATTTGCTGCCGTCCACCTGCTCGAAAGGGACAAACAGGGATTTTTGCTGCTGTTCGGATATTCCGATACCCGTATCTTTTACGGCAAAGCGGATTTCGCACCGGTCGCCTTCTGTTTTCGTCACTGCCGCGGACATCGATATACAGCCGTATTCCGGCGTAAATTTGACTGCGTTTGAGAGAAGGTTTGTAATCGCCTGTGTCAGGCGCTTTTCGTCGGAAGTGATGTACATCGGAATATTTTTATCGATTTCAACGGAGAATACCTGTTTTTTCTTTGTCGTGTATGCCTGAAACGCGTTTTTTATATTGTCGAGCATATCTGCAAGGCTGAATTCGGTATATATCAATTCGAGGCGGTTTGTCTCCATTTCCGATATATCCAAAATGTCGTTGATGACACTCAGCAGCTGCTGCGACTTTTCGTTGATGACGTCAAAGCAGCGCGCCCTTTGGGCACGATCTTCGGTTTTTTTGCCGATGAGCGCCATGCCGATGATGGCGCTCATCGGGGTGCGCATTTCGTGAGTCATACGGGCCAAAAAATCGGATTTTGCCTTGTTTGACGCTTCCGCTTCTATGCGGTGCCTTTCGGTGTCGAACAGGATGTTTTTGGTTTCCGTTATGTCCATAAGGGCGCCGGTGAAGTGGAGGGGCTTGCCATCTTTGTCGCGGACCGTTTCGCCGGTGGTGCGGAAATACGCGTATTCGCCGTTTTTTTTAAGTATCCGGCATTCCTCGTCAAACGGCGTTTCGCCGGTCAAATCCGACAAATGTCCGAAAAAAGCGTCGAGCGTCTGTTTTTTGTCCTCGGGATGCAAACGGCCGCAGCAACTGTCAAACACATTGGGAAAGTCCTGCACATCGGAAAATCCGATCATCTTCCTGAATTCATCGGACCAATGGAAAACATTTGCCGGATTGCGCGGGTCGCCCGCGGCGACTTCCATGTCCCACAAACCTATTTTGGTGGCGTGCACAGCCAGCTTCAGCTTCGTCACCTGCAGCTCCAGCGCCTGATTGGAAAGTTTGCGCCGCTCTTCAAGCTGTTCCGCCATTATATTGAAGGCGACGGAAAAATCGCCCATGAAACTCACGCGCTGCCTGTAATCACCCTTTGCGATTTGCTGCGCCTGCCAGGTGAGGTACTTCAGGGAAGCGTGGAGCGATTTGAGCGGAGCCGCTATTTCATTTCCGGACATCGCCGCCTTGCCGTTCAGCTCGCCTTTGGACAACGCCCTCGCGAATTCGTTCGCGTCGATGACGCACTCCGCGAAATACATAAGCCCGTGCGCAAATTCCTGCATATCTTCCGGCAGACTTTCGACATCCAATGCGGCGTTACCCGGTTCATAGATAACGTCGCGCAAATATTCAAACAATTTTTCGATAGCGGACCCCAATAAAATCACCTGCCTGTCCGGCCGCGCAATCTACCGTTTACTCTCCCGCAATGCCGCTGAACCGGCAGACCCTGTCGCCGTTTGCCCAGCAGTCCACTTCACGGACATGGTATTTTTTGCCCGTGTACGCTTCGAGGATGCCGGCGATAAAACCCTCGTCGTAGATACACACGTTTTCATTTGTGATGGGCAGCCCGCTGCAATCGAGATCCTGAGCCACCGTGAGCGTTATTTTTCCCGAGTCGGGGTCGAAATCCTCCATATGCAAAATACCGATCTTCAATCCCTCCAGGGTCTTTTGCAAATTCGCGACAAAATCCTCAAATCCCGTGTTCAAGTCCAGCACGTTTTTGACAAATTCGGTCCCCGCCAAAAAACCGGCGTCCCTGAAATGGGCATTCGCCTTTTCCAGCCCGTATTCTTTGGTGAGCACGTCGAGCATCGTATACTGCATCAGGCGGTACACGAGCACCGGCATTTCCTCGCCCATGTCCCCGCGGCCCTCTTTGATATTGCCCAAATTTTCCCAGATAAAATCCTGGTGCCTTTTGCCTTTTAAAAATACATTTTTACCGCCCATTTTTTTGATTCTCCTTGTTATATTTAATATCTGTTTATTAATACTTTCCGTATTCGAGGCCCCATTCCACCATCTTTTCATACGCCTCCAGCGGCACGTTGTCGGGGATCGAGTGGTCGGAACCGAAAATATATCCTCCGCCCTGTTTGGCGAAGCTCACCTTGGCCTTTATTTCGTCGTGCAGTTTGCCCAAATCGCCTCCGCTTATGGTCATAACGTCGATCCCGCCCCACAGTGTGAGCGCATCGCCGTAATCCCGTTTTATCTTGAACAGATCCATGCCCGCCTTCACCTCCAGCGGGTTCAGTATGTCAAAGCCCGCCTCGACATACTGCGGCAGCAGCTTGCGGTTGTCCCCGCACGTGTGCAGCATCGCCTTCATGTTTTTGCTGTGCAGGTAATCGCAGTAGCGCTTATGGCTGGGGAATATGATTTCCCTGTAAAAAGCGGGCGAGAAAAACGGCCCGTTGGAATACCCCATATCCTCGGTGATATAGCCGATGTCGTATTCCATTCCCGCCCCGAGGCAGTAATCGAGCGAATCAAAGGCCAATCTCTCCGTCGCTTCCACCATATCCTTTATCCACTCCGGGTCTTCGCCGATGGCCACGAGCAGCATTTCGGTGCCCATGCAGTATTTGTACTTCTCAAACCCGAGGCAGGGCTCCATGAACACCTGCACGAAAGAATCCTTTGTGTTTTCCTGATTTTTTTTGGCTTCGGCTATGTTGACCCTTTTTTCGTTGAAGGCGAGCCTCGGCTTGTTTTTTTCCCAGTCCTCTTTGGTCACGATGGAATACTCCGACAGCTCAAGGGTGGAAGCCTTCTTTTTCATGGTTTTCGATCTGACGTTGTCGGCGCTCACGGAAATCACATATTCCTCTGTCTCCTCGACGACGCTGGCCGGATACTGAAACGACCAGTCGATGTATGTGCCGTTCATGCCGTCCAAACAAAAACGCTTTGAGATGTCGGTATCCTTAGGAAGCCCCTCGCCGTACCATTTTTCGAGGGTAGTACCCCATATGCTCTCCCATATGGGCACGCGGTCCGTTTTTTTGCGCTGTATCGCGCCGAGCACGCGCTCTCTTGAATTCATATACGCTCATCCTCCCGTTTTTATATATTGACTATATGATATCACAAATATTTTTGCTTGTCAATATGTTTTTATCTGTAATCGCACTTGAACCGCGCAAAAAATTGTGGTATAATATACAAAAAATCAAAAACGTGAGGAACAAAAACCATGGTCAAAACAATACTCACCACAGGGCTTTACGGGATCGACGGCTTTATCATAACCGTCGAATGTTTCATATCCTCCGGCATTCCGGCTTTCGAAATCGTGGGTCTTCCCGACGCCGCAGTCAAGGAATCGAAGGAACGGATAAAAGCCGCCATGAAAACCTGCGGATTTTCGATGCCCAACAGGGTCATAACCATAAACCTCGCGCCCGCCGACCGCAAAAAAGAGGGGTCGTCGCTCGATCTGGCGCTGTTTGCCAGCATACTGGCAAACGAGAAGGAGCTCGAATTTGATTTTGAAAAGATGTGTTTCATCGGGGAGCTCTCCTTGGCGGGGGAGATAAGGGCGGTAAACGGCATTTTGCCAATGTGCATAGCCGCGAAAAAAGCGGGCATCACAAAAATATTCGTGCCGCGCGAAAACGCGAAAGAAGCGGTGCTGTGCGGGGGAGGCGCCGCGGACTTGGGGGATGGGTCCGGGGCGGAGATATTCCCCGTGAAAAATATCACCGAATTATACAATCATCTCGCCGAAAACCGGCTCATCGAGCCCATGACCTACTCAGAGAACGATTACTTGGGCCTGGATTTTGTGAGCGAGCTCGATTTCGCGGATGTGAAAAGCCAGGAAAAGGCCAAAAGGGCGATCGAAGTCGCCGCCGTCGGGGCGCACAACGTGCTGTTCATCGGCCCTCCCGGCGCGGGAAAAAGCATGCTCGCCAAAAGGATAGGCGGGATAATGCCGCCTATGGGTTTCGAGGAGGCCATAGAAACCACCAAAATCCATTCGGTGGCCGGCATACTGGGCCAAAGCCGCCAAAACATGTCGCTAATCACCGAACGGCCCTTCAGGGCCCCGCATCACTCCGTTTCGCGGGGAGGGCTGACCGGCGGAGGGCGGATCCCCATCCCCGGCGAGATCAGCATAGCCCACAACGGAGTGTTGTTCTTAGACGAATTTCCCGAATTTTCGAGGGACGCCATAGACGCGCTGCGCCAGCCGCTCGAGGACGGCGAAGTGACGATAACCCGGACCAACGGGAAAATAACCTTCCCGTCGGAATTTATGCTGGTCTGCGCCATGAACCCGTGCAAATGCGGCCATTACGGAAATCCGCAGAGAGCCTGCAGCTGCTCGGACACGGAAAGAAAAAAATATATGTCCCGCATATCGGGCCCGCTTTTGGACCGTATCGACATACAGATAGAGATCCCGGCGGTTTCCTACGAGGAGATAAAGTCGAACGAAAAAAGGGAGAGCTCCGCGGATATACGAAAACGGATAACAAAGGCCAAAAAGTTCATGTTTGAGCGCTGCGAAAAAGAGAGCGGCGGAAATACCTCGATTGCCTTCTGCAATTCGAGGCTGAACCCCAAACAGATGCAAAAATACTGTATTTTGGACGACGAAGCCGAAAAAATCATGCGTTCCGCCTTTGAGAGGCTCGGGCTGTCCGCGAGGGGGCACGACCGGATTTTGCGCGTGTCGCGCTCCATAGCCGACCTCGAGGCGAGCGAGTTCATAAAAAAGAACCATATAGCCGAGGCCATACAGTTCCGCTCCCTTGACAGAAAATATTGGGGGTGAAGAGCTATACCTCCACATCCCCCACGGCGTCTTTGTCCCTGACGATACCCTCGTGCTTCTGCGAGTGGTTGGACCAGATCACGCGGCGCGGGCAGCTCTGCTCGCATTTGCCGCAGCCGGTGCATTGCCCGTAGTCGATCGCCGCGCTGTACCCGGTGATTTTGATTGCGGCGGCGGGGCAGCTCTGCTCGCACAGCTTGCACGCCACGCAGCCCACATCGCAGTTTTTTCTCGTGACTGCGCCCCTGTCCACCGACATGCACCCCACCCAGTGGGTGGCGCCAAAGGGGATGAGCTTGATTATCATCTTGGGGCAGGCCGAGGCGCAGGCGCCGCAGGCGGTGCATTTTTCGTAGTCGACCGCCGCCACGCCGTTGATTATTTTTATCGCGTCAAACTTGCAGTTTGAAACGCAGGTGCCCAGCCCGAGGCAGCCGTTGAGGCACGCTTTGTCGCCGCCCGCGAGGCGGTTGGCGGCGATGCAGTCCGTTATGCCGTCGTAACGGTATTTGAGTCTCGCGAAATCGTTTGTCCCGCTGCACATCACCTGCGCCCTGTACCGTATATTCTCATTTACCGGATGGTCATCCATGATATCGGCGATTTTTTGCCATATCTCCTTTCCGGCCACCGGACAGTCGGCGGCTTTCGCCTCCCCTTTCACAATGGCCGCGGCGAGCGCGAAACATCCCGCATACCCGCAGCCGCCGCAGTTCGCCGCGGGCAGAATCTGCTCTATCTGCTCTATTCTCTCATCGGGCTCAGCCGCGAATATCCTGCCCGCCGCCGCCAGCCCCAGCCCGAGCGCCAGCCCCAGCGCCGCAAACCATACAATCGCCCACAATATACCGTCCACAAGCCTCTTATCTCTCCTTACTTTAAAACGTTTTTATAATTTTATCTCGATGCCGTAGAAGCCCGCGAAAGCCATCGCCAAAAGCCCCGCCGCCACTAAGGCGATCGGAATGCCTTCGAAGGCGGCGGGCGGATCCGCGTAATTTATCCTCTCCCGCACCCCGGCGAATATCAAAATCGCCAGAGTGAAGCCGATTGCCGAAAAAGCCCCGTATATCACGGAATTTATGAGGGTGTACCCCTTGTCTATATTTATCAGCGCCGCGCCCAGAACCGCGCAGTTCGTGGTTATGAGCGGCAAAAATATGCCGAGCGCCTTGTAGAGCGCGTTGAAGTATTTCTTCATAAACATCTCTATGAGCTGGACAAGGGAGGCAATGATCAGAATAAAGGCGATCGTCCGGAGATATTCCAGCCCGAAGGGCACTAAGATAAAATAATACGCCAGCCAGGTCGCCGCCGATGAAACGCTCATCACGAAGGTGACCGCCATACCCATCCCGAAGGCGGTCGAAGGTTTTTCGGACACGCCCAAAAACGGGCATATCCCCAAAAATTTGGTGAATATGAAATTCTCGGTCAGGACCGCGCCGATCATTATCATAAATATCTCGCCCATTTATTTTTCCTCCTTCGCTTTCTTCATTTTTCTGCCGGCGAACGCCGTCGCCTTTTTAAACGCCGCGATCAGAATCCCGAGGGATATGAAGGCGCCCGGCGGCGAAACGAACATCCCCGCGGCGAATTCGGGCGGGAAAATATGTATCCCGAAAAAAGTCCCCGAACCCGTGATTTCGCGTGCCGCCGAGAGCAAAAACAGCGCCGCGGTAAACCCGAGCCCCATGAAAAGCCCGTCCAAAAGCGAGCTGACCGGGCCGTTTTTGGAGGCGAACGCCTCAGCTCTGGCGAGCACGATGCAGTTGACCACAATCAGCGGCACAAACAGCCCCAGCGATTTGGAAAGAGAGGGGATATACGCCTTTAAGAGCATTTCGGCGACCGTCGCCAGCCCCGCTATGATCACCACATACGAGGCGATCCTTATCTGTTTGGGTATGATTTTTCGAAGCAGCGATACGAGAAGATTCGAAAACAGCAAAACCGCCGCGACGGAAATCCCCATACCGAGCCCGTTTTGAACCGATGCGGTGACTGCGAGCGTGGGGCAGAGCCCGAGCACCTGTATCAAAATCGGATTGTTGGTCAAAATCCCCTCTTTGGCGAGTTTGGCTATATCCTTTACCGCAAAGCGCTCACTCATCGAAAATCCCCTCCGTTTCGGTTTCGGTTTCGGCTCCGGCTCCGGCCTCGGTCTCCGTTATTTTTGAGGCGGATTGGTTTTTTATCTGATAGGCGGCTTCAAGCGCGGCGTTTACGCCTTCCAAAAACGCCTTCGAGCTTTTTGTCGCGCCGGATATGGTGTCTATCGTGTTGTCCCCCGGTCGTTTCGGGGGCTGGGAGCGGGCTATATTTCTCGATTTGAATTTAAACTGCTCCGCAAACCAGCTTTCGCTCTCTATTTTCGTGCCTATCCCGGCGGTTTCGCTCATCTCCAGAATTTTCACGTTCCTCACCGTGATGTTCGTATTGACTGCCACAAGCATGACGATATCTCCGGCAAAGCCCTGCGGGATCACCTTCACGCAATACCCCGCGAGTTTTTTTGACGAGGCTTCCCTGACATATACCGCCCGGTCGACAGGCGCCGCAAATTCGGAATCGATATACTCGTATTCCAGTCCCGCGCCGAAAAATTCGGCTATCGAAGCCTCCATATCGTCGGATAACCTTTTTTCGATGATCGGGGCAGTCAGAAAATTGAGCGCCGCCAGGCATAAACCCACACATAACGTTATCATCCCCAGAATCGCGGCCGTGCCCAAAACCGATTCTTTGAATTTCGAAAAGGCTTCCCGTTTGTTTTTGCTTTTGTTTTCGTTTCCGTTTCCGTTATTTTCTGACATGCGGTTCTCCTCCGAATCTCACAGGTTTTGTGGCTTTGTCTATATACCAGACAAAAAGGTTCATCGTCATTACGGCAAATGAGACCCCTTCGGGGTACGAGCCGAAATAGCGTATAAACACCGTGATGAGCCCGCACCCCAGGCCGAAAATCAGCTTTCCCGTTTTGGTTATGGGGCTTGTGGCGTAGTCCGTGGCCATAAAGATGGCTCCCAGGAAAAGCCCGCCCGAAAATACGTGCCCCAGGGCGAAATTCAGGTTGTCGGAACTCTCTTTGGGAAAAAAGAAAGTGAGAAGCATGACCGCGGCAATGAAGCTTACGGGTATATGCCACGATATGATTTTGCGCCATATCAGGTAAATCCCGCCCGCAAGCAGGCACAGCGCCGAAATCTCGCCTATGCAGCCGCCTATTTCGCCAAGCAGCATGGCCACAAAACCCGCCTGAGGCGTCATCCCCTGCTTCAATTCCAAAAGAGGGGTGGCCCCCGCTATCGCGTCCAAGGGCGCTTTGAGGTTTATTTCGAGCGCGGGCAGTTTTTCGGTGAGCTTTATATCCCAGAAATACGACATGAAGTCAAACGACAGCGACAAAAACACGCGCGCGGCGATCGCCGGGTTGACTATGTTTTTGCCGATCCCGCCGAAAAGCTGCTTGACGATCACAATGGCGAATACCGCCCCGGCGGCCGGCGCCCACAGCGGCGCGCCGACAGGCATCCCGAACGCTATCAGCATACCCGTGACCACCGCGGAGAGATCTCTTACGGTCACGCGTTTTTTGGCGATCAGGCAAAACAGAAACTCCGACGCCACGCAGCTTGCCACAGACACCAGCGTCAGCGTGAGCGCCCGGAAGCCGAATATGTATATGCTCCAGCCCAAAGCCGGGAGCAGCGCGATTATCACGCAGGCCATTATCGAGGAGGTGGTCTCGCCGCCCTTTATGTGCGGCGAAGTGGACACCGTCATGATGCTGTCTGGGGGGATTGTCACGCGTTTTGATTTTTCGCTCATTGCTCTTTGTCCCCTTCCGCGATTTCGCGCCCCGCGGCGGCCGCCCTGCCCGGATATTTGTCGGGGGCTTTGGGCGCGTCGGCCGCTTTCGCGCTGGCTGTGGTCTCCGTCTTGCGCCGCTTCTCGGTTATCCTGCCTTTCGCGGTTTTTATATGCTGCACAATCGGCGTGCCCGCGGGGCATATATACGTGC
>WQXD01000104.1 GCA_009785015.1 Oscillospiraceae bacterium
AACCTAACCCCTGCGCCCGCAAGAACTAAGTTCCATTCCATCCTGACTCGATAAACCATTTCTGCGAGAAACCAATACAACCATCGCGGCCACCCTGTACTTCTTTTTCGTTACATTCAAAGAAAAACGGCGAAATTGCGCATTCCGCCGCTTTCTTTACTGCTTTTTCGCTTATCTTTTTTTGTTGCGGTTTTCGTATGTGGGCTTCTCGGCGAGATCTGTCATGCTTATATAATCCGCCGCAATCCGCAAATCCTTCACCGCCTCCGAGGAGACGCACGGCGGCGCCTTCTCCCCCGCCACCGCCAGGCAGAAGTTTTTCGCCTGGTTTCTCATCGCGCTCACATTGGGCATCACCGGCATGGTGTATCCGCTGTCCTTGCCCTTGTTTTCGTAGATGGTGACCGTGCCCGCCAGATGCAGCGCCAGCGGCGCGGGCAGATCGATTCTGACCCAGCCCCTCTCAAAGCATACCAGCGCGTGTTCCTGCCAGTCGATGGAAGTGCTGTAGGGCTCTAATTCCAGTATGCAGTTTACGCCGCTTTCGCTTATGGCGGAGAAAAAATGTTTGTCCGCGCACGTGAGCGAGTAGTCCTCGCCCAGCAGAAAGCGCATCAGATTTGTCTGGTGTATGTAGTAGTTGACAAACCAGACCATTTTGTTTCGCGTGGCCGCATCGATTCCCTCGGGGCCCGGTTCCGGCGGAACGGGTCCGGCGGGTTCGTTTGTCATATATGGCATATCGCAGTCCTTCCTCCAGTCGCCGGGGGGCATCGAGAGCCGCACGTATGTCATCTTGCCCATTTCGCCGGTTTGCTTCCATTTGTTGATCACCGAAATGGCGTGTTCGGTCGCGGGGTCGGAGCGCTTGTGGTTGCCCACCATGTGTATCTTGCCGCTCTCTTTGGCGGCGGCCACCAATTTGTCGCCGTTTTCCGGGAATACGCAGAGCGGTTTTTCCGTCATCACATGCTTGCCCGCCTTTAAAACATCCGGAACCAGCACCACGTGATTCTCAAAATACTGGATGCAGACCACAGCCTCTATTTCGGGATCGGCCAAAAGCTCCCGGTAATCGGCGGTCACCTTGGGTACATTGTAGCGCTCGGCCAGCACTTTGGCCTGATTGTACTTGACGTCGCAAAGCGTGGTGATCTCGCAGAGTTCGGGTAGCTGCGCGTAGTTTTGCAGGTGCGCCAACTGGCCCATGTGGCCTACGCCGATGAATCCTATTTTCACTCTTTTCGCCATGATAAAATTTTGCCTCCTTTGATTTTTAATCGTTTTTATTCACTTAATTGTTGTAGAAAACATAGAGCCCTTCCTTACCCGGGGCCACTATATCCTTATAGCCGCTGCCATTAAGATCCTCGAGCCAGAAGTATATCCCAAGTCCCGAAGCGGATTCGGCGGGCCCGTAATCCAGGGTGTTCCTGTCGAAGACAATTGCCCCCGCCGGAGTTTTCTTAATCTTGAATATATAGCTGCCGATGGGGTTGAGCTCGCCCGGGTCGTGCCCGCAGTGCGCGAAATACCTCGCCCCGGTGATCAGTTCCAATTCGCCGTCGTTGTCTATGTCAAATAGCTGCATGTCGTGGTACTGCGAGCAAACCAAATCGATATCGTGCCTGACAAACTCCCGGCCGCCCGCCGCGTTTATCTTCTGCTCGAACCACCACAGCCCGAATCCGTGTCCCGCCCCCACGATGAGGTCGTTTGTCCCGTCGCCGTTTATATCATGGACGAGCATGGGCACGCATGTGCCGGGCACGTTGAAATCCTTGAAATCGCCGTGGAATTTCCAGTTGGGGCTGTATACGTCCTCGGGCGCTTCGAGCCATCCGCCCGCCAGGACTATATCGACCCTGCCGTCGCCGTTTATATCCCCGAAGCCCATTCCGTGGCCGGCGTTTTCGCTGCTGATCTGATATTTCTCGAATTTTTCTGAGGGCCTGCCGTTTTCGTCTTTGACGAGTTTCAAAAAAAACTGCGGCTCGCCGGGGCAGTTCGGGAAAATCTCGACTGTCCCGCAGTTGTCAATGTCAAAATACCTGATCGTTTCCACATTTGAGCAATCGGTGATTTTGTGCGTTTTCCAGAGCCCGCCTTTCCTTCCTGGGTTTTCTCTCCAGAATATCCCCTCGGACCACCATGACCCCGTTATAATGTCTAGATATCCGTTGCCGTTTACATCCAACGGGTAATCCGAAAAATCCTCGAGATAATCGCCGTTGTACCTGATATCGCATATTTTTGTTTTGGTTGAAAAGTCATCGCCTGAGTACATGTATTCGCCGCACACAATCTCGATTTTGCCGTCGTTAAAAAAATCCGCCGCCGAACACGCCTCGCATTTGTTCTCCTTGTCGATTAAAACCCTTTTGAAATTTTTCAATATACACCATCCTCCCGTGATTGTTTTTTTGCCTGACTATAGTATATAGTATAGTATTTTATCGGGGTTATGTCAAGATAAAAAATAAATTTTTTTATCAAGGCGAAAAAATCAAATGCGCGCTTGACAGAACGGCGAAAAAGCTGTATACTTATACGTAAAAAAACAGGAGAAGAAATTTAAAATGCGCGACATAAAATATTTCGGGCTCAACGAGCTGAGAACAAAATTTTTGGACTTTTTCAAATCCAAGGACCACCTCATAATAGATTCCTTTCCCCTGGTGCCCATCGACGACAAATCGCTGCTTCTCATAAGCGCCGGAATGGCCCCCATGAAGCAGTATTTTACCGGGGAAAAAACTCCGCCCGCCAAAAGGGTGGCGAACTGCCAGAAATGCATCAGGGTAAACGACATAGAGGAAGTGGGCAAAACCTCGAGGCACTGTACATTCTTTGAAATGCTCGGCAATTTTTCGTTTGGCGACTATTTCAAAAAAGAAGCCGTGGAAATGACATGGGAATTTCTGACCAAAGTTTTGGAGATCCCCGAAGAGCTGCTTTTCCCCTCGGTCTACTTTGAGGACGAGGAGGCCTTCGAAGTCTGGACTGTCCACATGGGCCTGCCGCCGGAAAAAATCACCAGACTCGGGAAAAAGGACAATTTCTGGGATTTGGGCAAGGGCCCCTGCGGGCCCTGCTCGGAGATATATTTCGACAGGGGCGAAGAAAACGGCTGCGGCAGCCCAGAATGCGCTCCCGGCTGCGACTGCGACAGGTTTATCGAGGTGTGCAACAACGTGTTCACCCAGTTCGACAACGACGGCAGCGGCAATTATACCCCCTTAAAACAAAAAAACATAGACATGGGCATGGGGCTCGAGCGGCTGGCGATGGTGGTGCAGCAGGCCGGCACGGTGGCCGACGTCGACACGGTGAAAACCGTAATACTCAAAACCTGCGAAACCGCGGGAATAGAATACAAACCGCGCGAAAATTCCGGCATATCGGCGCGGATCATCGGCGACCATATACGGAGCGCCGCCTTTATGATATGCGACGGCGTCATGCCCTCAAATGAAGGGCGCGGTTATGTTTTGCGCCGGCTTTTGAGAAGGGCGGCGCGGCACGGCAAGCTGATCGGTATAAAAGCGGCGTTTTTGCACGATCTGACCGATGTGGTGATCGAGCTCTCAAAGGAGGCCTACCCGGAGCTCGAGGCCAAGCGCGAATATATCAAAAAAGTTTTAAAAGCGGAAGAGGACAGGTTTGAAGCCACTATCCACACGGGCCTCGAAATGCTCGAGGACATGATAAAAAAACTCAAGGAAAGCAAATTGTCCGAGCTGTCCGGCGAAAATATATTCAAGCTCTACGACACCTACGGTTTCCCTTACGATTTGATCAGCGAAATAGCGAAGGAGCACAGCCTCGTCCTCGGAAAGGAAAAATTCGACGATCTGATGCAAAAGCAGATACAGCGCGCAAGGGAGGCGAGAACCAATATCGAAGGCTGGATAAAGGACAAACTCACCTCCCTGATGCGGCATATATCGAAAACCGAATTTGACGGATACTCGGTGCTCGAAGAGCGCGCCGAAATTTCGGAGATTATCGTCGAGGACGGCGAAAATTTGGCCGCCGCCGAATTGGTCAGCGAGGGCGAATTCACGCTCATATTGAATAAAACGCCCTTTTACGCCGAGAGCGGGGGCCAGGTGGGCGACGTGGGGACGATTGAGGGCGGCGGGGGGGCGCGCGCTTTGGTTTTGGACTGCAAAAAAACCTCCGACGGGAAGATAATACACATCTGCAAAATGGAAACCGGCGAGCTCAAAACGGGCTCCGAAGTGACCGCCCGCGTGGACAAAGCGACACGTGAGGCCATAATGAGAAACCACTCCGCCGCGCACATGCTGCAGGCCGCGCTGCGCAAAGTGCTCGGGGGCCACATAGAGCAGGCGGGCTCGCACGTGGATTCTGAAAGGCTGCGCTTCGACTTCACGCATTTTAACGCGATGACCCCCAAAGAAATCGAGAAAACCGAAAATATCGTGAATGAACACATACTCGCCGGCATAGATATCACCTTTTTTGAAACCGATATGGAAACCGCGAAAAAAACGGGCGCGACCGCCCTTTTCGGCGAAAAGTACGGCGAAGTGGTCAGAGTGGTCCAAATGGGCAAAATTTCATCCGAGTTGTGCGGGGGCACGCACATGGACAATACGGCCAAGGCGGGTCTGTTCAAGATAATCTCCGAGGCGTCCGTGGCGGCGGGGGTCAGGCGCATCGAGGCGGTCACGGGGCGCGGGGTTTTGGATATGATAAAGCGCGACAAGGAGCTGATTTTGAACACGGCCAAGATATTAAAGGCGAATAACCCGAATGAAATAGCGAAAAGGGCCGAGGGCGCCGCGCTCGAATTAAGAGAACACAAACGCGAAATCGAAAAACTGTCTTCGGATATCGCCCTGCAAAAGACAAAGGAGCTGCTCCCGAAGATAAAAAAGACGGGCGGAGTCGATTATCTCGCGGCCGTTTTGGAAAACACCGCGGCGGATGAAGCGAAAATGATCTGCGAAGAGCTGAAGCAAAAAAACCCGGATATCGCCGCGGTGCTCGCCTCAGTCAAGGAAAACAAGCTGACATTTTGCGCGGTCTGCGGCAGCGAAGCGGTCAAGCGCGGCGCGAACGCGGGCGCTTTGGTCAGACAGATAGCTCAGCTGACGGGCGGCAGCGGCGGGGGGCGCCCCGAGTTCGCGGTGGCGGGCGGCAAAGAAATCTCAAAGCTTTCCAAGGCCTTAGAAAAGGGCGAAGAATTCCTTTTGGCGATGATTGAAAAAATTGAAAAATAATTTTCGGATTTTTGAAATTAATTGTTGACAAATATAAAATTTTGTATTAATATATATGTGTTGATTGTTTAATCAAAAATAAATAAAAAAAGGAGCAGGAATTTTAATGAAAAAACTTTTAGCGGCACTACTTGCGGGGCTATTGGTCGTTTCGGCGCTTTCGATGGCTGTATTTGCAGGCGACGGGGACGACTACGGCCCCGTGGCCAAGACAAATGAAACCATAGTCATCGACGGCGAAAAAGACGAAGCCTACGGCCACCTCGGACTTTCAATCGTGATAAACAGAGAAGTGAGCGACATCGGCACTCAAGGGGTGGGGACAATACTTTGGAGCGACGGATTTTTATATGTATTCGGCGAAATTACTGACCCGGCGATGATACCGCCGGAGCCGGACAAACAGGAAAACACCCCGTGGACCTGCGACAGCCTCGAGGTTTTCATCGACCAGAACAACACCGGCGACACGGCCGAAAACGTCATGCAGTACAGGATAGACATAACCGGCTGGCCCTGCACATACAACCAGGGCGGACTTGCGGATTACGGTCAGGCCAATGTGGGCTCGCAGTTTGAATACGCCCACAAGATAGTCGACGGCGGCTACAACGTCGAATTCAAGATCCCGATATCGGTGGGCGAAGGCGCGCAGATCGGCATACAGTTCCAGATCAACGACGTGCAGGACGCCGACGGCACCCAGCAGGTGGTATATTCCAAGAACGACAAGGGCGAAAGCGGCAGCTGGACCGGTGAGTCCTACGGATTCATCACGCTCGGCGCCTTGAAGACGATCCCCCGCCCGCAGGACGCGGCCGGCGGAAAGAGCATAATTCCCGGAGCGCAGTTTGTCGACGGCGGCGAGGGCGTGGATGTGGAAGTTGCGGCCAATATGTTTGACGGCGACGTCAAGACCAAGTACTGCGCCACCGACAACCTCTTCCCGTACTGGGCGAGCTGGAAATATGACCAGGCATACACGGCCGACCGCCTGATATTCGCCACCGCCAACGACAACGCGGAATATCCGCGCCGCATGTGCGACGGCTGGACGCTCTCCGGCTCAAACGACGGCTCGGCCTGGGACGTGATATACACGGGCAAAGCCGACGACTACCAAAACGAAAACTTCACTTACTATTACGTCGATTTGCCGGGATCTGCGGCGTATCAGTATTACAAGCTTTACTCCGAAACCGGCGGTGACAGCAACGTGATCCAGCTCTCCGAAGTGGTCCTCTGCGGCACCGCGGGCGGAACCCTCGGAGGAGGAGGCGGCAGCGCCCCGGCGGGCGGCGGCGACACCCCGGCTGCCGTTCCCACACCGTCAGCGCCCCCTGCCACCGGAAATACGGGCATTATAGTCTTCGCAGTTATGGCAATGGCCTCTGCGGGCGTCGTTTTGGCTAAAAAACGAGCGGTCAAGTGATTTTTCGGATTTGTCCGATTACAAAATCCCCGCCGTTCATGTAAGCGGCGGGGATTTCTTTTCCGTTTTTTAAAAAGTTTTTCCGTTTTTTAAAAAGTTAACAAAGCGTTCGCTTTTAATATGACGGACAGTTGTCATATTATTCGTGGTATAATTGAATTACGCAAAAAATTAAAAATCGAAAGGGGAAAACAAAAATGCCAAGAGCTCCAGCCAAAATCAAAATCAGGATGTGCCAGAAATGCAACGGGAATTATATCGACGAATTCCAGAAGTTGCTCGAAGGCAAAAATGTGACTTTTGAGATAAAATGCGTCGGAGGCGGAAAATGCGGAACCGAAACTCCGTTCTGCAAATTCGAACAGGGCGCGAACAAATCCATCCTCGAAGCCGACACAGTCGAGGCTTTAGCGGCTCAAATCGGGTAATCTCCCCAAAATACGCGTACCACTTCTCGTAGGGGCGAAAACGCGAACTCTCTCCCGTTCGCGTCTTTCGCTCCCTATGACTTATTTGGCCTTAAAATTCGGTAAAATTTGATTATAAAACAAAAATTCCGAAAAAAAATTGCGAACAAATGCTTGACAAATTTTATTTTGTATGCTATAATACATAGTATAGTAAAATTTAAACCAGAGTTATATATCAGGAGGGATAAAGATGAAAAAAAGATTGGCACTGTACTATTCGTTCGACGAAAACGCGAAAAAAATGGCCCAGACCAAGGCCAAGGAATTGAAGGCGGACACAGCGGTGGAGGTAAAGGAAACCAAACAGCGCTCCAAGTTCAATGTGATGACCTCGGGCGCCCTTGAAGCCATGCGCATGAAAAAGGCGGAGATCGAGCCCCTGACGGTAAACTTCGACGACTACGGGACGATAATTCTGATCATGCCCGCGTGGGGCGGAAACCCGGCTCCCGCCATGAACAGCATTATCGGGCTCATACCGGGCGGCAAGGAAGTGGAGATATACATGATTTCGCCCAAAGGCAATTCCATGAAGTCGGCGGACAATACCAGCAACGAAATCCAGAAGCGGGGCTCTCATGTGACCAAATATGTGGACTTGAAAATAGGCTGAACAAAAAAACAAAAAAGGAGGGCGGAAGCTGTATGGACCGCGAAATAAAAATAACCCCGACCGGCAAAATGCCGGTCAGCCCGGACGGCGGCGGCCAGCGGCCGAACGGCGGCAAACAAAGGCTTTTCGGCCCCGCGGCGGCCACCGCCCTTTTGATGATGGGCGTCGCGGTGATTCTGATCCGGTTCGTTTACGCCGCCAACGTAAAAGGCAAAACCGAAACTCCGCAGATCGCCGAAAAAACCGAAACGGCCCCGCCCTCTTTGACAGAGGGCGATATCCGCGGGAGCTGGTCGATGGCCGACTATGTGGAAAACTTCGAGGATTTCGACCCTGCCGAGCCCAATTACAAAAGATTGGACTTAAAGCTGCCCTATTGCCGCGCCGAATTTTTCGACGACGGCACTCTGGTGATGACGTCTTCCGGTTTGGCTTTTTCGGAGCGGGGCTTCGACGGGGTGTACCGCTGGATGAACAAAGAGTCCGATATTTTCTTTTTGCCCATGGGGGGCGTCAGCGTATGCGCAGTCAGGAATATCGGCGGCAAAGACTATATGTTCGCCGATTTTACCGATCCGAAACTGATGCCCGGCGCCCCGCGGGGGTACTGTGTGCTGGTTAAAAACAAGACGAAATGCGTAGATCCGGGCGAAGATATAACAGGAAAAGACACGCGCAATTATGACTTTGCCCCGGTGCAGAAATCTTTTTATACCGTTTCGTTCGACGAAAACACGCTGTTTCCCCGCGAAATCCAAAGAACGGCCCAAAAGGTGATGGAGAGCGGGAAAAACCCCGGGCTCGGGCTCCGCGCCCTTCATGAACGCGGCATAACCGGCAAAGGGGTGAACGTGGCGATAATCGACGAGCCTCTGGAGGCGGGCCACCCCGAATACAGGGGCAAAATAGCCGAGTACCGGGATTTCGGAAGCGGAGCCGAATCGAGCGCGCAGGGGCCCGCGATAGCGGGGCTTCTCGCCGGGGAGACCGTAGGCGCCGCCCCGGGCGTCAATATCTATTATGCCGCCGTCCCCGCCTGGGAGATGTACGACGCCGCATATTACGCCTCGGCCTTGGACTGGATAATCGAAGTCAACGGCGCTCTGCCGGAGGGCGAGAAAATAAGGGTGGTGTGCATTTCGCCCAACCCGGAAAATCCGCTGCCCTGGATAAATGTGGAGCAATATCTGTACAGTTTCATGCGGGCCGAAAAAGAAGGCATGATCGTGCTCGACTGCACGAACGAGCACGGGGCCGTCTTCGGGGCTTGCGGCTATGATTACAAAAACTTCGAGGATGTATCCCTGTGCAAGCCCAAAAGCGCGTACCGGATCGCGATTGCGCCCTATCATTATGACAACCAGGCGCGGGACATATATATCGGCGATGAGGACGAACCGAATGAAAACATGCTGCGCGTCCCGGTAAATTACAGGACGCTGCCCGCCTCCTCCGAAAAAGGCGAATACAGATACCGCTATGACGGCAAGGGCCGCCTGAGCTGGGCGCTCCCGTACGCCGCCGGGGTTCTGGCCATGGGCTGGCAGCTAAAGCCCGGGCTGGGCGGGGAAGAAATGATAAAAATACTCTTTGAAACCGCATACACCGACAAAAAAGGCAACAGATATATCCATCCCGGGGCGTTTATCGAATACCTTGATAATTATTGACTATAATCAAAATTTATCTTGACAAAGCGCGCGGCAAACGGATATAATGTAGTATTAAAATAATATAATATGAAAGAGGTAAAATCAAACACTATGATAAAATGTATGAATTCTGAATGCGTCAACTATAAGCAGGAATTGGTCGAGGGGACCGAGATATGCCAGATGTGCGGAAAGCCGACGGAAAATATCC
This sequence comes from Oscillospiraceae bacterium, assembly GCA_009785015.1. The sequence continues at coordinate 9,631 of WQXD01000104.1, forward strand.
AAACCAGCTTGGACAAGAGAAGGCCGGCGGCCGCCATTATAAGCATCGCTTCAATCGGCTCCGTGCTGTTCGCGTTCCTTCCGTTTATGTGGGCTTTCTATATCGGCATGGGGCTTTTGGCTTTGTGCGTGGTCGCTTCGTTTGTGATCAGGATGGTGCCGGCGATTGTCACTTCGATTCTGTGCGTGTTTGCCATGGTCGGGATATTTTTCTACTACGGGATATTGTAGGCCCGGGCTGCCCGAAAATTTTTTATGATTAGCTGTTGCAAAACCCGAAAAGCTGTGATATAATAGATATAACGAAAATTCAAATAAAAAAATCGGAGGAAAAAATATGCGCAGATTTATTTCGGTTCTGCTTCTTGTCATGCTTCTCATATCGGTGTTTGCCCAAAGCGCGCAGGCTGTTTCAAGGCTCAAAAAAGGCGAGGTGTCCTACGGTACGCCCGTGGTGGACGGGGTCATGGACGACTGCTATAAAAATTCGAGCGAACTCAAAATCGAGTATATCGCTTCCATCGCCAACAACGCGGAGGAAGGCGGGGACAACGCGAAGGGCAGCATTTGGCTGTGCTGGGACGAAAGTTACATCTATATGTTCGTGGATGTGACCGACAGGACCCCCGTGACGCAGCCCTTGGACAATTTCAGCAGCGACGCGTTTGAATCGACGTTTGATTTCGACAACATCAACGACGACCACTACGGCGACAACGGCCTTTTCGTGAAAGTTTTGGCCTATGCGAGAACGGTCGGTTCGCCCGAGTTTGAAATCGACTGGGTCGACGCGATGGCCACCGACCATCAGGAATGGTTCACTAACCTGCCCGACAGCGAACACCAGGTCGCCTGCGTCATCAAATCGGACGGATACATAATCGAACGCCGGGTGCCCCTAAACGACGCGGTCAAGGCCATGCTTAAGCCAGGTTACGCTTTCGGCTTCCAGATATGGCTGTTAGACGACATAGACGACAACAACCAGAGGGATTTCAAAATGTCGTGGGGCGAGCCCACCGACGAGGTGAGCGTGGGGGC
>WQXD01000105.1 GCA_009785015.1 Oscillospiraceae bacterium
CAGGGGCGCGTCCCCTACGATAAACACCGCGTAAAATCGTCATAATTCATTGTTTTTCCCATCGAACTCACGTTTTTAATAAAATTAAAAATCTTTAGCCTACACAGGACAAGGTTTTAACAGCCTTGTCCTTTTTTTATGTCTAAAATGTAAATTCAACGAAAAATCCATAAAACACCTTGACAATATGCGCCTGACGCTGCATAGTTTCTCTTTATATCCCCTATAACAATCTTGTATTGAGCCGCCGCTTGACAAAAAAAGTATTGTATGGTATAATCATATACAGTAGCGGCCACAGAGTACTGCAGAAATAAAGAGGGAAAATTTAATGAGAACAACCGGGACACAAGCCGTCGGGATACGGACACCCATAATCCACGAGGGCGATAATCTGGCGGAGATCGTCGTGAATTCTGTGATGGAATACAGCAAGGAAACCAAAGTTCCGATATGCGACCGCGATATAATCGGGGTGACTGAGGCGGTGGTGGCGCGCGCCCAGGGAAATTACGCCGCAATCGGGCAGATCGCCGAAGATGTCAAAGGCAAATTCCCTTCGGGGACGGCGGGGGTCGTATTCCCGATTTTGAGCCGCAACCGTTTTTCAATACTTTTAAAAGGCATAGCGGCCGGTTTGAAAAAGGTATATATCCAGCTGAGTTATCCGATGGATGAAGTGGGAAACCACATCATAAGTTCCGAGCGGATATATGAATCGGGGATAAATCCGTATACGGACGTTTTCGGCGAAGAGGAGTTCCGCCGCATTTTCGGCGACCTCAGGCATGAATTCACCGCGGTGGATTACTTGGAGCTGTACCGCCAAATCGGCGGCGCCGAAATCATTTTGGCCAATGACCCCTGCGAGATACTCAAATACACCAAAAACGTGATCGCCGCCGACATACACACGCGCAGCCAGACCAAACGCCGGCTGCTGGCAAACGGCGCCGAATCGGTGTACTGCTTGGACGAGATTTTAAACAAGAGCGTTTGTGGGAGCGGGTACAACGAAAATTTCGGCGTGCTCGGTTCCAATAAGGCGGGCGAGGAAAAAGTAAAACTGTTTCCGCACTCGTGCAAGGAATTCGTGACGGAAGTGAAAGGGCTTTTGTACAAAAAAACAAACGCGCACGCGGAAGTGCTCGTGTACGGCGATGGGGCATTCAAGGATCCTGTCGGGAAAATATGGGAATTGGCGGACCCGGTGGTATCGCCCGCCTTTACAGACGGACTGATAGGGGTTCCAAACGAAATCAAGCTGAAATACATCGCCGACAACGAATTCGCGGGCAAACGCGGGGACGAGGCGAGGGAAGCCGTCGTGGAGCGCATAAAAAACAAGGATAAAAACCTGATGGGCAAAGATGAAGCCGAAGGCACCACTCCGCGCCGTTTTGTCGATTTGATCGGCAGTTTGTGCGATTTGATGGGCGGAAGCGGAGACAAAGGCACCCCCGTGATACTGATAAAGGGGTATTTTGACAATTACGCGAGCTTGTAGGCGGCAAGCCGCCAAAAACAGGGCAGGGGAGATAAAAACTCCCCCGTCCTCAGTTTTTTTTTGCTCACAGGGCCAAAAATTCAACCTTATGAACTTTCTGCAATCCACTTATCGATGGCTTCTTTTGTCAGAGCTACCGATTTTTTTATTTCAGAAGTATCGACGCTCAGATCCCCCGCCTTCAGCAGGATATCGACTTCTTCGGCCCTGGCCCTCAGATCGGAAAGCGAAAGATTGGCGGCGAGCCCTTTTAAGGTATGCGCCGAAGCCTCGGCTCCGATTGCGTCTCCGCTTTGGATTTTACCCAACAGATCTTCGAGCATCGCTCCGCCGTCAAATTTTTTGAGCAGCATCGCGTATAATTTCTTGTTGTTGTTCAACCGGGCCATGGCGTCGTCTATATTGATATAATCCACGGTTTCGGTATACCTCTCTCTCTAACGATACACGATCCTTAGTTATTATTTGTAATATCTGTCTATTTTTATGGATTCGCCCGTCGCGTCCGATTCGAATATCGCAGTCATGACCTGCAGCACTTTACGCGCTTCTTCGGGCTTTACGATCAACTGCTCTTTTCCGTCCAGAACGGCGAGCACATTGTGGTAATAGTCGGCCCAGTCGGTTTCCACTTCCGGCAGCGGCACTTCCTCAAGCGTCTCTTTCGGCCTGGGGGCCATCGTCCTGGTGGGGCCGCCTTCGGTCTGCACCACTTCCTGCGTCCATTCCATTTCAAAATCCTTGGCGTGAGTGAGCCTGCCTTTGCCGTCCATCCCATTGATCACAAGCGCGCCCCCGTCGCCGCATACATACCAGCGCGGCAGCCTTTCGAGGTTGTACGTGCCCACTTCGATCTGCGTCGAGAGCCCGCTGTCAAACCTTATGACGGCTTTGAAATAGTCGTCCACTTCGGGCGTTTTTACCATATGCAAATTGGCGTATACTTCCGCGACCGGTTCCTTGATCATCCAGAGCATCTGGTCGATCATGTGAACGCCCCAGTCGAAAACCATCCCGCCGCCCGCGACTTTGTAGGCGCGCCAGCCGTGCATGACGCCGTTCTGGCCCATGATGCGCGACTCGATCGTGTAAGGCTTGCCCACGAGCCCCGTGTCAATCGCCTTCTTGACTATCAAAAAGTCCTTGTCCCAGCGCCTGTTCTGATGTACGGTGAAGAGTTTGCCTGTCTTTTTGGAAGTCTCGTACATTTCGTCGAAATCGTCGATATTCATCGCCACCGGTTTTTCGCATATCACGTTCTTTCCCGCTTCGAGCGCCGCGATTGTCATGGGTTTGTGGAAATTGTTCGGAGTCGCCACAAGTACCATGTCAAAACTCTCGTCAGCCAAAAAATCCTCGAGCTTTTCATAAGCTGTAAGCCCCCTGGCCTTGGCGGCAACTAACCTTTCCGGATTTATGTCATAAGCGGCCACCACTTCGAAGTCCCTTATCCTCTTTGAATTTTCGTGATGCCATCCGGCCATTCCGCCGTAACCGATTATACCCATTTTATGTGCCATTTAAAAATCACCCCTTTATTTTTTTATTATTTTACGCCCACGAAATTTCCGTGGGTTTGGCTTCGAAAATCATCGCCTGTTTTAAGAAATAGATCGCCTTTTCAAGCCCTTCCTTGGGGCTCATCAGCGAATCCTCGTGCTCTATGCTCATCACGTGGTCATACCCCACAAGCCTGAGCGCGCTCACGATGTCGCGCCACACCTGCATATTGTGGCCGTAGCCGACGGTCCGGAATATCCATGAGCGGCCTATTTCGTCGGTGTAATGTTTTGTATCGAGCACGCCGTTTGAAGCGGCGTTGTAGGCGTCAACCGCCGAATCCTTCGCGTGGAAATGGAAAACCGCCGGCCCCAGGTCCTTGATGGCTTTTGCCGGGTCTATCCCCTGCCAGAACAGGTGCGAGGGGTCGAAGTTCGCGCCCATGGTCTTGCCGTCTACGGCTTCCCTGAGTTTCAGCATCGTTTCGGGGTTGTAGACGCAGAAGCCGGGGTGCATCTCGAGCGCGATTTTTGTGACGCCGTGGTTGTTGGCGAATTCCGCCGTTTTTTTCCAGTACGGTATCAAAACGTCGTTCCACTGATATTCCAAAATATCCAAAAAGTCCGGCGGCCAGGGACAGGTCACCCAGTTGGGGTATTTCGCGCCGTCGAAGTCCCCCGGGCAGCCCGAAAAGGTTATCACCGTGTCCAAATTCAACTTTTCGGCCAGGAGCACCGCTTTTTCAAAATCATCGTGGAAACTTTTGGCCAGCGCCTTGTCGGGGTGCACGGGGTTCCCGTGGCAGGACAGCGCGCTTATTATCATGCCGTTGTCCGCTATCATGTTTTTGAAATCCTTTAATTTGGCCCCGTCCGCCAGCAGAAGGGAGGGGTCGCAGTGTTTGGTCCCGGGGTAGCCTCCGCAGCCGAGCTCGACCGCCTGCACGCCCAAACCGGAAAGGTATTTCAGCGCCTGCTCGACCGGTTCGCTCAGTATCACCGTTAATACGCCTAATTTCATATGAAAATCTCCTTATTTAAATCATTTGGAATTTCGTTTCGGGGCGGCTTTTCGCCGCCCCCTTTTTCGACAATTGCGTCAATTCGAGAAATAGAAAGGTTTGCCCGTTTTTGCGGATTCGTATATGCCCTCTAAAATCAAAGACACCGCATACGCCTGCTCAGGCAGCACAAACGGCGCCGTATCGTTGATCACGGCGTCAATCCAGAGTTTTGCCTCCCTGTCCGAAGGATTGTCCGCCGCTCCGTCGTAAAAAGCCACGCCGCCCGCGTCGAGCCCCGGGGTCAAAACGTACTGCCTGTTGTTTTTTACGCCGTTCAGCCTGATTTTGCCCTGGTCGGGCATATCGCCGCCCCCCAAGGTGCCGCAGACCGAAGTGACTGCTTCCCTCACATCCAACGAGTTCAGCGCCCACGAGGATTCAAGATAAATCGTCGCGCCGTTTTCCATCACGATGAAGCCGAAAGCGGAATCCTCGACTGTGAATTTGGCGGGATCCCAGTCGCCCCAGGCGTTGCCGGACTGGGTCTGGTTGTTCAATTTGTGGTAGGTGGTGCCCACGCAGTATTTGGGCTTATAGTTGTCCATGATCCAGAGCGTCAGATCGAGCGCGTGGGTGCCGATGTCTATGAGCGGCCCGCCGCCTTGTTTTTCACCGTCCAAGAACACCCCCCACGTGGGGACGGCTCTTCTTCTGATGGCGGTGGCTTTGGCGTAGTAGATATCGCCGAAAGTCCCGGCGTCGGCTTCCGCTTTGAGGAACAGGGAATCGCCCCTGTGGCGGTTCTGGTACCCGATGGAGAGTTTTTTGCCGGATTTAGCCGCCGCTTCGACCATTTTTTTGGCTTCTTTGGCCGACGCCGCCATGGGTTTTTCGCACATGACATGTTTGCCCGCCGCAAGGGCGTCGCAGGTTATGGGCGAGTGCATGTTGTTGGGGGTCAGCACATGGACGACGTCTATCGCTTTATCCTCCAACAGTTTTTTATAGCTGTCCGCGCCCACATAGAGCTTGGCGTCCGCGGAGCCGTATTTTTTGGCGGCCGCCTTGACTTTTTCCTCCTCCAGGTCGCAGAAGGCGACCATTTCGACGTTTGGGAGCTTGGCGAGTGACGGCATGTGTTTTCCGTTTGCGATGCCTCCGCAGCCTATGATACCGATTTTGAGTTTTTCTGCCATAAAATTTTACCTCCAAAAATAAAAAAATAGATGATATTAAAGTTTTTTATCTCAAATATTGATTCTTCAATTATATAATAATCGATTATTTTGTATTTTGCAAGTCTAAATTATTAAATTTTTCAATTCGCTGAAAAATAAGTCGGAAATTTTGTCAAAAATATAAAAAAATTTTGCCTGGCGCTTGCATTTTTTTTACATACATGATACAATTGCGGTAAGTATGCAAAACAAATATTTTCATATTTTTTTGGAGGAGTTTTTTATGAAATTCACAAAATTCTCAGCAGGCCTATGCGCGACAGTTTTAATTTTTATGCTCATCCCCGCTATCACCGCGAGCGCGGAGCCGTTCGCCGAGATCAAAATCGCGCCCAACGTCCAGTCGGTTATCAAAGCGGTGGAATTTGACTCAAACCCCGATTACAACTGGAAACCGGATTGCGACGGCGGCAAGGGCGTCAGGCCCGACGAGCTCGTGGACACGGAAACCGGCGCCGGCGTTGCCGAAGATTTCGACGGCAATATCGGCTGGACCGATCACGGCACATGGGTGCAATGGACGGTAAACGTCGAGGCTGACGGCGATTACCGGTTTGAAGCGTGGTGCGCTTCGGACAACGGCTCCAACGAAGGGCTTTCGCTGCTGTACGACGACGCCCCGATCGGCAGTATCGATCATGTGGAACAGGAAGGCTGGCAGGAATATTCGCTCTATAAGTTCGGCGATATCGCGATGACGGCGGGAACGCACGTCATAAAAGCCGAATGGCCGGCCGTCGGCGGTTTCAATATAACCGCGATCATAGTCACCCCGCTTGTCAACGGCTATCCCCTTTGGATCCCCGTAGAGCACAAAATCGCCTCAAGCGGCACAAACAGGATCGGAGCGGTGGATTTCGACCCGGGGGTCAACGGTTTTTCATTCGATGAAGGCGGCGCATCCGCGGTCAGGCCGGACGAAAAAGTCAACACCGAATTCGGAAATGAAACAAGCGGCGCCACATACAGCGGATATACCGGCAATATCGGCTGGATAAGCGCGGGCGACTGGGTGCAGTACACCGTATCCGTGGCGCGCGAGGGCATGTACAACTTTGAGACCTGGCTCGCCTCCGACGCGGACCCCACGGGCGGAATCAAAGTATATGTGGGCGAAAATGAAATCGGGACTTCGCCCGATTCGGCCAAAGACGGCTGGCAGTCCTATGCCAAATATCCCGTGGGCGAAGCGGCGATGGCCGCGGGCGACTATGTGATAAAAGTCGAGTTCACCGGCGGGTGCAATTTCGCCGCCTTGGAAATAACGAGAACGGGCAATATACCCGAAGAGGCTCCTCCGGCAACCGAAGCCGAAGCTCCGGCAAAGGGAGATGAGACAGACGCCGCCGCGACCGGCGAAGGCGATTCGAATACCGCCGTCGACGAAGAGGAAAGCGGCAGCAACCTGGTGCTGATTATCATAATAGCCGCCGCGATAGTCGTGGTCGTGGTGGTTATAGTGGTCATAATGGTCGCGGGCAAAGGCAAAAAAGCAAAAGAATAGGCGTATTTTTAAAAACAGACAAAACAAAAGATCCGCTCAAAACGGGCGGAATGTCGCAAAAAAACGTTATTGATGGAAAACGGTGCAGTGTCATGCTATGCCGTTTTCCGTCCGCTTTGGTCGGGTTTGGTTTGCGCCGTCGCCGCTTCAAATAAATTATCGTGCGAAAAATAAATAAAAATATTTCCAACAAACCCAACCTTTCGCTTTTCGATTTCGTCTATATAGTAAAAGGCAAAAAAACCAAGGATGAAGGGGGGTTAAGCATGTATGGGAGCTGCACAGCCGAAGAAACAGACGAAGCTCTAATAGAATCCACTCTGTATGGTGACAACGACGCTTTTAACCAGCTTGTGCTGCGTTATCAGCGTACTGTTTTCTCTGCGGCTTATTCTGTGTTGAGAAACGTCCATTTGGCAGAGGACATAGCGCAGGACGCATTTTTAGCCGCGTGGCAAAAACTCAATACCTTAAAAGAACCGGATAAATTTGGTTCATGGGTTTATCATGTTGCTTCAAACAAAGCCAAAGACTATCTCAAAAAACATAGAGAAAGCATTAGCCTTGAACATATGGAACACACGGTTGCAGATAACGCCTATAATCCGGAAAGCCTGTTCTTTCCCGGCACTTACGACAGTCTGCACGAAGCTGTTGAAAACTTGTCCGAAAAGCTCAGAATCGCAATAAAACTCCATTACTTTGAAGCTTCATCTATTGAAGAAATTGCCCGACAATTGAAAATATCCGCCGGAACAGTAAAATGGCGGCTTCATGAAGGGCGCGAAAAAATAAGAAAGGGTATGATGCAAATGTCAAAACAAGCTAAAAAAATCACCGCCGAGTTATTGGGTGAAATGGCGCAAATCCGAGAACGGTATAACCGTTCAAACGAGGGTTTTGAATCAGACTACAAAGCTATACTGGCAAAAATCAACGATATGCCGGAAACGCCGGAAGTGCACTACTGCCTTGCCGAATGGTTGGAGCAGGGGTATATCCGCTTACCGCTATGGAAAAAGCCGGGTATAGACGAAATAGCGGAAACAGCTGAAAAAGGCAATCATACTGCGTTACTGGGGCGTATGTGGGAAAAAGAGTGTGAAAAACTCTACGGAAGCCAACTAAGGGATTATTTCAAAGACAAGCTGATACCTCGCATGGAAGAAGCGGGTATGACGGAATCTTTGGGGCGTATGTGGATTAGAGTCGGGGACGGTCACCGTTGGGACAACGAATATGACAAAAGCTATGAAGCCTTTCAAAAAGCCCTTGAACTCCTGCCCCCACACAGCACCGACAGAGCGGAAGCGGCAGCCGTTATGGGTATGTGGGAACTGTTCAAGGAGCATGGCTATAGTTGGACAAAAACGAGGACAATCAACATCGGCATACCGTTAATAGTGCGCGACGGCCGGCTCATTGTTAAAAACGGTACTCAAAGTGCGTCCGATGAGGAAGCGAATCCATTTATCCACGCCGCATTGTGCGACAGTATATTATTCGACAACCGATTAAAAATAGGCGAATCCATCATCAGTCACGACGGTACCGTGACTTTGACTTATGACAGCCAAACCGCCGACGGTTGCGCGCTCTGGATTACCAAAGGCTTGAACGTCGACGTTTCCGCATACTACAAATCTGGTATCGGATTGGTTGCCATAAACGTTTTGGCAAAGGGCTATAAAATGCACTTAAAGCTGAAATCCCACACAATCGTAGGCGGCGAAGGACTGATGCCGCTCCATGAAGGCAACGTATGGGAATATGATGACGGACGCAACCCCGAACACTTTGCTTTACATAATCGCTATGAAATAATTAGCACGAGCGAAAATGAAGCCATTGTGTCTGCCGCTTACTTCCGGCAAAGACTATCATATGACCAAAATAGCTGGGATGACAATATACTTGAAATGCGTTATGGATATAACAACGAAAACAAGCTGATTGATGTATCGGAAAGCATGAACCGCGCCGCGAAACTGGCAGCTACTCCTTACCAAAAACTACATACGCAAGTGGCAAATGAAGTAATGGAGCGCATTTTCAAAGGCGATACCAATTATACGCCGGACGGGGATTTTTCGGGGCATTGGAATTTTTTCAGCACTTTCAAGCCTTATATCCAAAATGACAAAATTTTATGTTCAGGCGGTTGGGGAGCATATTCATTTGAATGGAAAAACTTGGACAGCAGTGACGCGGCATATCCGCTTCTGGGGACGTTTATGCTGGATATGTTCAAAAGTGCCGTAGGTTGTTTTTGGTGCTATGACTGGAAGCCGGGCGTTAAAATGACGATGGAGGGTAATGTACATAATAATAAAACCGTAACCGAAGTAATCGTGGAAGATGCCGGAATGATTGAAACCGCCGCAGGCAGATTCGGTAATTGCCTGAAAGTTTTCCTCGATGTAAAACAAAACGGACGTTATACTTCGGATTATTTCACGGGTGAAAAAGAGTATTACTTCGCTCCCGGAATCGGCATCGTAAGGAGCGTCCATCATTTTAAGCAAGGTAAAATCAACACCGTATATGACCTTACAGCTTATACGGGAGCGGGGAGCGGTTATATGCCCATCGAAGCGGGCTTATTCCGCCGCTATGAAGCTCAAAACCTCACCGGCGGATATGTCGGTAAAGTTGAATTGACCTTTTGCGACGACGATAACAGGGCGCGCAAAATTCTTGAAAACAAAACAGGCATAAGAAGCCCAAGAAAATCGTTCTCGGAGTTGGATTGGGACGACAATATAATTCAATTGGCGCAAGAATATTGTGACGGCAACAGCTTAAAAGATGTAAGCGCCACTATGAAGCGCGTAGAAGCATTGGCAAACACACCATACCGCAAACTATACGCCGACGCCGCCATTGATTATATGAACCGTATTTTTGAAGGTGATGCCGGATATACAAATAACGGCAGATTCTCCGGGCATTGGGACTTCTTTCAGCCTCGTGATATAACCATAGAAAACGGAAAAATCCAATTATCCGAGTATGACGGCACTTATGCCTTCGAGTGGAAAAGTGTAAACAGTGACATTGACGGCTGTTATTCACTCCTCGGAAACAATTTATTGGATTTTCTGATGTATGGAACCGGCTCTATATGGCGCGATGAATGGAAGCCCGGCGTAACCATGACTATGGAGGGCAATGATTATTGGCAGATAACCGCGCAAATAACCGTTACCAAAGCGGGTACGGTTGAAACCGCCGCCGGAAGGTTTGAAAATTGCATAATGCTTTCACTCGACGCAAAAGGGGCTAATGTCAGCGGATTCGTTGAATATCTTGTCGGTAAAAAAGATTACTGCTTCGCTCCCAAAATCGGGATAGTCAAGTTAGTCAATCATTTCAAAGACGGTAAACTGCAAACCATTTATGAATTGACGGGCTACGAAGGCACGGGGGAAGGCTATATGCCTGTAAATCCGGGCTTGTTCCGTCGCTATGAAGCCATTGGATTAACGGGTGGTTATGCGGGTAAAACGGAGTACACTTTCTGTGAAGATGACAGCGGGCAATTAAAAGTCATTGAAAACCGCACAGGGATTAGAATATTCGATTCCGCTTTGGCTGAATAAAATTTATATAATGCAACGCTCCGTTGAGTGCAACTATCTTTTAAGTCGCTTCAAATGACTGAAAATAAAGACTATAATAACGTAAGTTCGACAAGAGAAATGACGGGAAATGACGGGAAATGATGGATAAATGGGGCTTTTCTTAGCCTCCCTTGCTAAAGGGAGGGGGACCGCCGCGGCGGTGGGGGGATTGGGAACCTGATTCCGAAATGGTAATTCTACAAATGCG
>WQXD01000106.1 GCA_009785015.1 Oscillospiraceae bacterium
ATACGCCAGGCGTTTTGCCGCTGTCTGCGTTTTGGTTTTGGTTTGGAAGACAAGCCGGTTCAGTTTGGCGAAATCGAAATCGGCCCCTATGAGTTTTGAGGCGATGGATAAGGTTTTCGGCGTTGTCGAGCTGTACATGAAAGAACCGGAATCCCAAATTAAGGCGCAGTAAATATCCCTGGCAAAACCGGGATCGCTTTCAAGCCCGCAGCCCTCTGCCAGCTCGAATATGATTTCACCCGTCGCCGCGGCCCGCTCGTCGACATAATTTTCTTTTCCGTACAGAGAATTTGTGTAATGGTGGTCGATGACGAGGTCTATTTTGTTTTTTGATATATCGTTTGAATAATATCTTTCATATGCGCCGATCTGGCTTACCGCCGCGGCGTCCACGCAGATTATATGTTCCGGGACAAAATTTGAATTTTTTATCTGTTTTGCATCCAGATCCGGCGCAATCCCGAAAAAGGAGCACACGCGCGCGCCGACTTCGGTATCGCAGACCACAAAAGCGGTCTTGCTCAACTTTTCAAATATTTTTTTTAATCCCATTGCCGAACCCAAAGTGTCGGGGTCGGGCTCGATGTGGGTCACAATCAGCACATTGTCAAATGAAATGATCCGTTCTTTCAATTCGCGCAAATCCATAAAAACCCTCCCACTCAAAACATCAGCCAAGCCCCAGAAGCACTATCATCGGGAGCATCCAAAAGCTCTGGAACAAAAACAAATGCCCCGCGTTTATCCCCCAAAGCTGCCCCGCGAATCCCAAAATCAAGGCCAGAACCAATCCCGCCGCGAAAGCGAATATTTGAAGAAACACATTGGTTTTCATCAGGGTTTTTATTTTATCCGCGATGACAACCGCCCCAATGAGGGATTTCAGCGATTCCTTCGAAACCAAGGGCGCATCCACGCATTCGGGGGTTTCGTAAATATCGGCAATGTTTTTTAATTTCAAAACCTTCACGGAATATTTTTTGGTATTGCCCAAAGCCGCAATCAGTTCGTCGTCGATGCTGGGGTCGAATGTGCGTATGCACAAGCAGGCGTTCAGCTTCCTGATGTTTTTTAATATATCGTAAAAATCCGGCGAAATTTCATACGCTATATATATTTTCGCCATCACTTCGGATTCCGAGGCCAAAAATATGATGCGCCCCAAACTCTTCACAAACGCCTCGTCGACGTCCGAATCGAAGGGTTTCAAGCCCAAATTCGATATATATACCCCCTTGCCCATAAACATCTTTTTTTTGTCTATCGAAAAACATACTCCGTCTTCATCTATGCCTATCACCTTTACGTTTTGTCCCGCATTCGGTTCGTAATTCGCCGATGCTTTGAATTTTTCGGCCGGGGGCATGTTCAGCTTGTCGAAAATGACGCAAAGGTTTTGCATAACCGATTCTATTGTGCTTTGGGTTACGTTGCATACTTTTATCGCCGATATCCTTATCTGCCCCGCGGGAAAAATATCTTTGTCGTAAACCGAAATGATGGGCGTCCCGCAGCTTTCTTCCATGCTCTTCTGGCCTATAAAAGCCGCGCCTATCTGGCGGGCTTTTTTTTGCGCCTTGAAGACCGGGTATGAAACTGATATGAACGAACACAGAGGGATCGAACCGAGCATAAGGGCGGCGGCGGCGGAAAGCGAGTTGTACCAGTCCTTTTCGGCGCTGATGCCCATAGTCACAATAAACATGGCCAAAGCCGCGAAAACGGATATATAGATAAAATATTTCGTGATTTTGCCGGAGTGTTTGTCTTTATATGTCCTCGTGAAAAAATTCGCCACGAAAGGCGCGCTCACCACTCCGCCCACATAGGGCGCGAAAGCGGCCGCTTCGCGGAACAATTCCGTTTCCTGTTTAACCGAAGCGTATGGCCGGGGTGATTTTTGGGTTTTGGACGGGTCGGTCAGACAAAGGGCGTATTTTTGCTTATTGGAGGAAACCGTTTTGAAACTGTCTATTTCGGCGCTTATGTCGAGCAGGTTATACAAGCTTATCATCACCATCGAATAAACCGCCGCCGAATTGTAAAGCGCCATTGCGGAATTGTTGTGCCTGAAATTCAGCGTGAGTATGGTTTGTATAAATGAAACCGCGAGGAAAAAAACCGCTACGGAATAGACGTTTATATTCGAGGCAAACATCGATCTCACTCCGTAAATCAGGGACTTGTAATTTATGGCGGCCGCCAGCACCAAAATCTGCATATCTATCCAGATATACGGCAGGTTGTAATGGTATATATTGAATATGCCCGGCATTTTCCATTTTAAATAAGGGGCGGTTTCCATGTAGAGCAGCGCCAAAAACAGCACCGTTCCCGCCGCGAGCCTGATAAAGGCCGCTATATACTCGTTTCTGTAGGATTCAAAAATATCGTTGATCTGCTCTCGGTTCGCAAATTCTTTGTCCGTCGCTTTATAGAAAGTCTTCGGGGGCGGTTTTTTTGAAGCGGATCTGTCCGCGCGCTCCGCCGGCGCGGGCTTGTCCGCTTCACCGGTTTTGGAAGTGGGGGAATCTTCCGTTTTGCGCTTTTTGCTCTCCGAATTTTCGTTGCGCCCTATCCCGATGGCTTTGAGCAGCTCAAGATCTATGTCCGACTGCTCCGACGGGGAGCCGTCGTCGTCTTTTTGAACTTCCCACGGTATATTTTCGGGGCCTTTGGCCGCGAGTCCGTCTTGATTCGCGTTTTTTTCCGCATACGTTTTCACCGGGGGAGCTTTCGGCTTTTCCGATATTTCCGATATTTCGGGCATTTCGGAAATATCGGCCTCCGGTTTTTTGGCGGTTTCTTTTGTGTCCGTCTTGTCCGTGTTATAGACGGAATTTTCCAATGTGTCCTGCAAATCATCGAACAAATCGCTTAATTTTGACGGGCCTTTTTTTTCGTCGTTCATAGTTTTTACCCCTATATCACATCATTTTCTTTTCCTTTGGCGGGATATTTCATATGCGAGCACCGCGCAGGCGCAGGAGACATTCAAGGAATCTATTTTTCCGAACATGGGAATTTTTATCAGGAAATCACTTTTTTGTATCACAAGCGGAGCCAATCCTTCGCCTTCGTTTCCCACAATCAGACACAGCGGGATATCATAATCCACTTCGCTGTAATCCGAAATCGACACGCTTTCATCCGGATTTTTTTGATTTTCATTCAAATCCAAAGCGGAGGAAAATATCCATACCCCTCTTTTTTTGAGCTCATCGACCACCCCCGCGATATTCGCCACTTTGGCGATTGCCATATGCACCGAAGCCCCCGCGGAAATCTTTGCCACAATGGGGGAAACTCCCGCGGCGTTTCTTTTGGGTATTATCATGCCGTGGACCCCCGCGCATTCGGCCGTCCGGATTATCGCCCCGAGGTTGTGCGGGTCCATTATTTTATCCGCGATCAAGATAAACGGTTTTTCATTGCGCGCTTCGGCGATTTGCAGAATGTCGTCGAGCGAGCAGTATTCCTTCGCGGAGGCCATGGCGATCACCCCCTGATGCGCGGAGGAGTTTATCATGGAATCGAGCTTGGATTTTTCCGTTTCGAGTACGGGTATGAAATTTTTCAGCGCTTCGGAAAAAATCAGGCTTATCGAGCCTTCCCTCTGCCCGCTCTGTATAAACAGCTTGTCTATGGTTTTGCCGCTTTTGAGAAGTTCGAGCACCGCGTTTCTTCCGTAGACCATTCCCGAATCTTCCCGTTCGGCAACCGCAACCGCAACCGGCGGCGCTTCGGCGGCTTCTTTGTGTTTTAAAGGCCTGACCGGCCTGACCGGCCCGGCGGGCCTGAACGGTTTAGCCGGCCTGGCGGGCGCGAATTTTTTTTCAAATGTTTGGCCTACTCCGGCGGGTTTGCCTGTTGGTTTGCCTGCGGGTTTTCCAAATGGCTTGCCGAAAGGTTTCTCAAAGGGTTTTCCTGCGGGTTTGCCGTAGGGCTTGTCGAATCCGCTTTTTTCGCCGGATTTTTTAAATTTTTTGAAACTGTCCCTGTTTCCGCCATCTCTGCCATCTTTTGAGAACGGCTTTTTCCCGGATTTAAAATCGCTGTTGTTCTTCATAAAAATATTTATTCACTCCGATTTTCGTTTATTCAAATTCATTAACAGCATTATAATATATTTTTTGCGATTTTGCAAGATATTTTTTAAAAACAAATTAAATGTTCACAAATATTTGTTATACTGTGCCTAACGAACTTTTCACGGGACTGTGAATTTATGTATTTTCGGTTTTTTATAGACAAAGTAAAGCGCTTGAAAAAAAGAAAAGCGGTCTGGATACCCGCTTGCGTGCTTTATTGGCTCATGCCCGCTTTTTATGTGCTGGAACTCGAATGTTTCCACAATTATCCGAAATATTTTCTGCTGGAATACCTGCCGGAGCATGTACCGGTGATCATTTTTGATTTGATTTTGATGTATGTGTTGTTCGCGGCGGTTTTTTTTCTGGTGAAAAAAGCCTGGGTAAACATATTGTTTTTTAACGCGCTTGTCTTGGCGGTCTCCCTTGTAAACTACATAAAATACGCGCTGACGGGCGAGAATTTTTTGCCTTACGACATTGTGATGGCGGGAAACATAGGCGAAATCGCCGGGTTTGTGTCGATAGAAGCGGAATATTGGATGTGGCTTTTTTTTGCCGTTTCTGCTTTATCCGTGATTTTGTTTGGTATGTTTGCCAAAGACGCGCCTTCCAAATTTTACATGCGGCTGCCTTTTGCGGGAGCGCTGTTCGCGGCTTTGTTTGTGTTTTTCGGAAATGGGGCGGTTTCGGGGGATGTGTTCAATAAAATCGGGATGTATTTCGAATCCACCGACGACCAGAGGGGCAATTATGACATAAACGGATTTATCGGGGGGTTTTCCATCAATGCGGCCTCCTTCGCGATAAAAAAGCCCGCGGGATATTCAAGCGCGAAACTCGCGGAAAGACTCGGCGCGTACTCCGAACTCCCGCCCGCGACGGATTTTAAAAATCCCGATATCATACTCATCCTAAGCGAAAGTTTCTGGGATCCGAGACTTCTGCCGGGGTCTGAATTCAAGTCCAACCCGTTTGAAAATTTCGATGAACTGAGCCTTCGCGAGAACGCGTTTTCCGGGAAATTGGTGGTTCCCGCCTACGGAGGCGGCACCATACGGACCGAATTTGAAATTTTAACGGGGCTTTCGTGCGACGCGCTGCCCGACGGGGTCGTCCCGTATACGATAATAAAAAAAGACGTGGAGTCATACGTTTCGTATTACAAAACTTTGGGATATGACACAATCGCGATACACCCGTATTTGGGCAAATTCTACAGCAGGGACACAAAGCTGCCTTTACTCGGTTTCGATGAATATCACGCCGAATCGCTCGCCGAAATCAAAGAGGTCAGAAGGGAGCGGGTGAGCGAATCGTACAAATACATAACCGACGAAAGTTTCGAGCGGTATTTGGAGTATTTTTTGGACGAAACGGAAAAAAAGGACGGAGCCCCCCTGTTTTTATTCGGCATATCGATAGAAAACCACCAGCCGTATTATTACAAATATTACTGGGAGACGTTTAAGGTGAGGGTGACAAATCCCCTTTTGAGCAAGTCCGACTATCACTTTTTTGAAAATTTTGTCCAGGGGGTAAAAAACGCCGACGAAATTCTGGGGCAGCTCTGCGAATTCATCGATTCCCGGAAACGCCCCACGGCGATCGTTTTTTTTGGCGACCATCTTCCCTCAATATGCGCAAAATATTCGGCGTATTTGGACACCGGGTTTATAAACGACATCTACGCCATGGACTCGAGAAAACAACTCTATACCACTCCTTTTATCATTTACTCCAATTTCCCGCTGAACAAAAAAAATCTCAAAAGCGACACATATGCCGCATATGATTTACTGAATATATTGTCGAGCCTGATCGGTTCCGGCAAAACGCAGTATATGAGCTATTTGGAAGCGCTGCGCAAAGAGCTGCCGTATTACAATTCAAGATTAAATATGGAGTTGAGGGAGCAGCAGTGGGAATTGATAAAAACACAATATTTTGAAACATACAGACGTATGACAAATTAGAAAAGTGAGGAAAAAAAGCATGAAACGGGTGACAATACCAAAAACCGAACTGACAGTGTCCAATATTTGCTACGGCGCCGCGTACTGCGCTTTTGAAGACGAGAAACAATATTTCAAATGCCTTGACTGCTTCGTCGAAAAAGGCGGCAATTTTATAGACACCGCGAATATCTACGGAAAATGGCTCAGCCACAAAACAAATTCCAATGAAATCATGCTGGGCAAATGGATGCGTTCCAGAAAAAACCGGGACAGTATCGTCATCGCCTCAAAAGCCGCCCACCCGGAGCTCGCGACAATGAATATCCCCAGAATGAGCCATAGGGAGATAATGTCGGATCTCGACGAGAGCCTCGCGGCGCTGCAGATACCTTACTTGGATATACTTTGGCTTCACAGGGACGCGGAAAATGTTCCCATTTGCGAAATCATGGAAATATTATATACGATACGCGACGCCGGCAAAGCCCGGTATTTCGGATGCTCGAACTGGAAACCGGAAAGAATAGCCGAGGCTCTTTGTTACGCCGAAAAAAAAGGCAGACAAGGCTTCATCGCCAGCCAGCCCCAATGGAGCCTCGCAGCGCCCAACAAATCCGATACCGACGACAAAACCACATACCGGATGGACGCCGAAGGGATAGAAATGCACAAACGCACCGGCCTGGCCGCAGTCCCCTACTCTTCCCAGGCAGGCGGCTTTTTCACGAAATACTACAGCAGCACCGCTTCCAAGGCTCTGCTGGCGAGGTATGAAAACGAGGCGAATGAGCGAATATACTCAAATATGAAAAAGCTGTCCGAAAAGACGGGCTATTCATGCACGGAGATCTCGCTGGCTTATCTGACGAGCCGCGAATTTACCGTTATACCGATCATCGGCTCCAAAACCCCCGAGCAGATCGGCGACAGCGTTTCGGCTTCGGACATCCGTTTGAGCGCGGAAGAAACGGCCTTTTTGACTCATTGAGGCTCTTCTTTATTTGTTTGGGCCGCATTTCCGGCAAATTCAAAAGAGACCTGTTTTACGCCGTCCTTTTCGGTTATGGCCAGCATGGCTTCAAACGGTTTGCCCGCTTTGCTCTTGAAGCCCTTCAACACTCTGCTTTTGCCCTTGGACAAAAGCACTTTCGCGAGCGGCAAACTTATCGTTTTTCCCGCGATTTTCTTCCATATCACAAACCCGCAGCCGTTTTTTCCGCTCTCGCACGAGTAACATTTCGGATTGTCCAAAACCTTTTTTCCGCAGCTCGGGCATACTCCCGCTGTCTCCCGCGTGAACGCAAATAACGGCCCGCCGTTTTCGCTCTGCGGTTTGTTTTTCGTTTCGCCGATTATCTCGTTCAAAAAATCGGTTATGGCCTTCATGAATACTTCGCCCGATAATTTGCCCTTCTGGATTTCCGCCAACTGTTTTTCCCACTCCGCCGTCATTTCCGGTTCTTTGACTTTGCCGGTTACAAGCGATATGTATGTCCTGCCCGCCTGTGTCGGCACCAGGTTTTTGGCTTCCCGGTTCATATAGCCGCACTTGATGATGTGTTCTATAATCGACGCCCTTGTCGCGGGCGTTCCGAGTCCGGAATCTTTCATCGCTTCGCGGAGCTCTGCGTCGTCTATCGCTTTTCCCGCCGTTTCCATCGCCGAAAGCAGCGTATCTTCGGTATACGGGCGCGGCGGCTGCGTCTGTTTTTCTTCATATGTCATATTTTGCACGGGGAAAACATCCCCTTCTTTCATTTCCGGCAATATGACGTCGACGAGCGAATCCGCGCGTTTTGCATTTTCCGGATTTGCCTTCAGCGCCGACTTCATTTTTTCCTCGACTGTTCTGTATCCGTAATCCAATATTTCCTTGCCGGTCGCCGTAAATTCCACGCCCGTTATATCGAGGGCGGCTTTTGTCGCCATATATACATGCGCGGTGTATACCGAAATGATAAGCCTGTATATTACAAGCGTCATCAGTTTCCGTTCGACCGGCGACAAATTTTCGTATATGGCCGCCGTGACTTTCGCCGTGGGCAAAATCGCGTGGTGGTCCGACACTTTTTTGTCGTTGACGATTTGTTTCACGTTGATCTTTTCCCGGTTGTATTTTTTTGATGTCATATCGTCGTACACGCCCGCCGAAAGCAGGTTTTCCATCAGCGATTTCGCCGGGGTTTCCATATCCGAGGTGATATAGCGGGAATCGGTCCGGGGATAAGTCACAAGCTGGCGTTCGTACATATTCTGCATATTGTCGAGCGTCTGCTGCGCGGAAACGCCGAAAAACCGGTTGGCGTCGCGCTGCAGCGCCGTCAAATCGTACAAAGGCGGCGGGTTTTCGCGTTTTTTTTGTTTTTCCGCGCTTTTTACCACGGCGTTTGTCCCCTTGCTTTTTTCCGCGATATCCTCGGCTTCATTTTTGGTGCTCACTTTCGCGTAAGCCAAAAAGCTGCCGAGATCGGCGGTGAGGGCGAAATATGTCTCCGGTTTGAAATTTTCTATCGTCTCCTGGCGGTTCACTATCAGCGCGAGCGTGGGCGTCTGCACCCTGCCCGTGTTCAATGTGCGCCCGTGCATGACGCTGTACATACGGGTCAGGTTGATCCCGACCAACCAATCCGCTTTTTGCCGGCAATCCGCCGCGTGATACAGATTGTCATACTCGTTCCAGTCTTTCATCGCGTCGAGCCCCTGTTTTATCGCCTTATACTCCATTGAGCTCACCCACAGGCGTTTCACGGGTTTGCGGCATCCGGCTTTTTCGTATATCCGCCGGAAGATGAGCTCGCCCTCCCGTCCGGCGTCCGTCGCGCATATTATCTCCGTTATGTCCTTGTTTGACATCAGCTCTTTTATTATTTTGTATTGATCCGATGTTTTTTTAGATACCACCGTTTTGAATTCACCGGGTATGACCGGCAATGTTTCGAGTTTCCAGGTTTTGAGCTTCTCGTCGTACATTTCGGGAGCAGCGAGTTCGGTCAGGTGGCCTACCGCCCATGTGACGATATATCCGCCGCCTGAAATATATCCTTCTTTTTTTTCCCTCGCGCCCACGACGCCCGCCAGCTCGCGCCCGACCGAAGGTTTTTCCGCTACAATCAGTATGCTCATTTTTCTTCCCCGTTTATTTATATTTACAATTTCACGGTTGATTTTTCGCTCCCGGTTTTGATATGGATACACAATAATGTACGTGAATTTGACAAAAAACTATGGAAAAATGGGGCTTTTCCTAGCCTCCCTTGTGATTGATAGGAGTGAACTGCATGTGAACTGCGTTCACATTCGTTACACGTAAAGGGAGGGGGACCGCCGCAGCGGTGGGGGGATTCGGAACGAGATGTCACTTACAGCAATGATTCCGATGCCACTTTGCTTTTGATCTGCCTATCTATATCGCCGCACACTGCATCAAATCGTTTTTCTATCTCGTCGTTTGTGTATCGTATTGTTTTTAGCCCCATTGCTCGCATTGCCCGTTCCCGTTCCGTGTCATACGCTATTCCGTTTTCTGTATAGTGCTGGCTGCCGTCGATTTCAATGACAAGTTTCGCCTCTGCGCAGTAGAAATCGACGACGAACGAATCAATTACTTTTTGGCGCAATATTCTCACCGGATAACTGCGCAGGAAGTCATACCACAAATGTTTTTCCTGCCGCGTCATATTTTTGCGTAACTCTCGGGCATTTGGGGTGAGGTTCGGGTTGTGTTTTTTGTAATCCTGCATATGCAGATTCTCCCTTGCGGCATCGGGGTCAAAATCCCCCCACCGCTGCGGCGGTCCCCCTCCCTTTACGTGTAACGAATGTGAACGCAGTTCACATGCAGTTCACTCCTATCGATCACAAGGGAGGCAAGGAAAAGCCCCATTTTTTCATCCTTTTTCCTTACTTTTCTCCCGAATTTACGTTAATGTGAACGTCGACGGGGGTTTTTGTATTTACGACAAATATCAAAATAATATTTTATACGATGGCAATCATCATACCACAAATTTGTGAACTTTATCGATATAAATTACGTCTAAAGTAATTGTCGGGTATTTTATATTTACAGGTGGGTGTAACATTAACATGAAAAGAAAATTTATCATTTTTGGGTTTGTTATAACGGCGGTTGTAATATTATTTTTGGCAACGGGGGGATTTGTTCTGGGCGGAGAAACGGTTGGGAAATACGCATCATTTTTCGGAAATAGAATAATCGAAAACGTGTTGCTGCCGGAAGAATACAAATCTTACAAAAGCGCCGGTTTAACACCGGTTTACGAAAATTTGGCAAATAAAGTATTTTTTAATTACGGCGGCAACGATTATTATTTTTATTTTTCGTATTTCGAGAATTATCGCAATTATACTGTAGAGTTGGTATACCCCGATATTTACAATGCGGAAAACAACGAAAAAACCGCTGTGTTCCAGGAAAAGCCGCGAGGTTATTTTATTCTTGACAATTATATATATTACGCTTACGGAA
>WQXD01000107.1 GCA_009785015.1 Oscillospiraceae bacterium
CTTTTCTCTGAATAACATTGTCAAAAGCGATTTGTTGTCAAATGTGTTTGAATTTGCGAAATCAGTTGTTCTGATTGTGCTGGGATATTTTTTCAGCAAAGAAATCGACAAATAGCATTTTTTTGACAAGCCCAAAAAACTGTGTTTTGTTGCAAAAAGATGCCGCTTCGAAGAAAAGCCCGATAGAATGCGATCTACCGGGCTTTTTTCATAAATTTTCGGTTTAGATTATTTTACAGCGGTCTTTTTTTTGAATATGACAACTCCGGCGGCGACCATAGCGCCCAGAAGAATTATCACAGCCGTGTCGCCGGTGACGGGCGCGGTGGGGGTGACAGGCGTTGCGACTCCCGGGTCCGGAGCCGGCAGAGGCGCCGCTTCGGCGGGAGGAGGGGCGGCCTCTTCAGGGGGAGCTTCCGCCACAGGAAGATTGCCGGACACTGCGAGAACGGAAAGCTGGATAATATTCTGATCCTGATCCTGGTAGTAGCCTTCGGCCCAAACCTTGTAATATTGGAAGAGTTCCGTGTTGTTCGGCAAATCAAAGCGCCACCAGGTGTAGGTTATCGGGTCATAGTCTTCGGCTTGGCCGGTGTAAAGGACGGTCCAGTTGGTGCCGTCGTTCGAGCCGGAGAACGTCCAGCCGTCATCCATACGGCGGGGCCATTCTGTACAGTCGTTGCCCGTAGCGAGATAAAAAGCGTCGGCAATGTAAGCCTGGTCGTATTTCCATGAGATAAAGAAGCCGGTTTCATCCCACATGCCGTCATTTCCGCAGTATTTGCTCGAACGCATGTCGCCGTCGGCGTTCAGCTTATCCCAGCTCATGACAAGGGCATTCCAGGACCACTCACCGTCCGGGCTTCCGACCGGTTCTCCGTCTTCGCCGCCGAAGCCTTCTACTCCGTCAACAAACACCGGGTTTGCCAAAAAATTTCTCCCGTCCAGCGCGGGCTGCAGTGAGTCCCACGCGGTCAGGCCGCCGCCTTCGTAAAATTCGGCATAAGCGTCGGCACTGCCTACATTGTCCGGCGCGCCCGCTGCGAACGGGCCGGCAGCTCTTGCCGCGTTTACGACGATGTTCAGCGAAAGCATCATCGCCAAAACGAGTACGACCGCCAAAAGTTTGCTTTTTTTCATTTTGATTTTTACCTCCAAAATTTTGATGTTAATATTTTGTTTAAATATTAATCCTAATTATACTCAATTATTTTTCGTTTGTCAAGCAAATTCAAAAAATAATTTAAAATAATTTTAATCTTTTTCAATCCGCGTGGCACACCCGGTTTCTCCCCGTTTCCTTCGCCTTGTAAAGCGCTTTGTCGGCTTCGAAGATAAAACTGTCGCGAGAGCTGTTCTGCCTGGGCGCCTGTGTTTTTACGCCCATGCTGACCGTCACTCCCGTATTTTTTCCGTTCGGGCACGGGATAATCAAATTGCCGACGCTGACGCGTATTTTCTCCGCGATATGCAGGGCTCCGCTCAAATCGGTGTTCGGCAATAAAACGACGAACTCCTCGCCGCCCCAGCGGGCGGCGAAGTCGCCCGGACGGCCAAGGGACCGCGCAATGGCCGCTGCCACCGCCTGCAGTACCGCGTCTCCCTGCTGGTGCCCGTATGTGTCGTTATATACCTTGAATTTGTCCACATCCAAAATAAGGATACTCATCAGTGTGCTTTCCCTTATCGCGCGC
Organism: Oscillospiraceae bacterium; assembly: GCA_009785015.1. The sequence goes on from WQXD01000107.1 coordinate 1,695, forward strand.
ACCCATTCCATATCCATGCGGTTGTCAAAGCCGCGCCTGTTCGGTATGGAAGTCAACTGGTCGATCATGGACACTTGTTCTATTATGCGGAGCTGGTTGAACATCTTGATTTGATTGCCCACCCGCAGCTTCACAATCGCCGGGTTGAAAGGTTTGCTGATATAATCCGAAGCTCCCAAAGACAAGCCTTTTTCTTCGTCGTCCGCGTTGCCGAGCCCCGTGATGATGATAACGGGGATATCGCGGATCCTATCCGTGTTTTTTAACGCGCCGAGCACGGCGTATCCGTCCATTTCCGGCATCAAAATATCGAGCAGAATGACATCCGGCAGATATTTTTCCGCGGCTTCAAGCGCCTTATACCCGTTTTTTGCCGCGAAAACGGTATAAACCGGACTTAAAATATGCGTAAGCGCCATGATGTTTGAACTTTCATCGTCCACGATGAGAACGCTGTTCTTTTTTGATTCATCCATAATTTTATACCCAACTTTTCTTTAATTCCGCGAGAATCCGGGCCGCAGATTCAAAATTGTAATCCTCTATTTGCCGCGCGAGCCGCTCCCCTCCCGGAACGGCGCGGATTTCTCCGGCGAGCTCCACGCACTCCGGGTTTATATTTTCGAGCATCGGCTCAAGTTTTTCAAACAGCGCCAAAACCCGGCCCGCGTCCAAATCCCCGGCTTCGGCCTCCGCGCCGGATTCGCAGGAAGCCGTCCGCAGTTCAGCGAGTACGCTGTCTAATTCGGCTTCAAGGGAATCCAGCAGGCCGGTTGCCGGGATTATTTCGTCTTTGAGCAGCCCTTCGGCTTCGGCGGCGGCGTTTTGCAGCGCGTTTTTTCCGATTTGGCCCGCGTTGCTCTTCAAAGTGTGCGCCAGCCTGTGGGCAAGCGCCGTATCGCCCGCTTCGACGGCCTTTTTGATCTTCGCGTATGTGGTCTGATTGTCTTTGACAAATTTTACGCGCAGCTTCTTTTGCAAATCTGCGTTTTCTCTGTTTTGGCCGGCGTCTTTCACAGCGGAAAATCTGACGGGATTCAAATATTTTGCCAAGCACCGCCACAATTCCTGCGTCGTGAACGGTTTGCCCACGCAATCGTCTATTCCGCATTTTTTGTAATTTTCCAATTCGCCGCTCATCACATTCGCCGTCATCGCCACAATGGGGGTTCCCGTGCCGAGCGCGGTGATTTTTTCGGAGGCTTCGATTCCGTCCATCACCGGCATAAATATATCCATAAAAATCATGTCAAAAGGCGGCTGCCCGTTTTGCGCGCGTTCCTTGACCATCTCCACGCCTATTTTGCCGTTTTCGGCTACCACGGACAAAAGCCCCACGCGCTCAAGATGATCGCATATGACCCGCTGGTTCATGGAGTTGTCTTCACAAATGAGAATCCGGCCTTCGAAATAGGGCTTTTCGATTGTGTTTACTTCGTTATATTCCAAAACGGCGCCGGTTGTTTCTTCCGTGGTCTCAAATGTGATCTCGAAGCTGAACGCGCTGCCCTCTCCGGGCGCGCTTTCCACGGACAGTTTTCCCCCCATCAGATGCACTATGTTTTTGGCGATCGTCAATCCGAGGCCCGTGCCCCCGTAATTGCGCGTGGTGCTGGAATCCGCCTGCATGAACGATTCAAATATTTTGTCGATCTGCTCGGCGCTCATTCCTATGCCGCTGTCCTTTATTTCAAAATATACCGTCACTTTGTCGTCGGATGAATTCGATATTGCCGACGACATTTTGACCGTGCCGGAGTTTGTGAACTTCACGGCGTTTGACAAAAGATTCATAAGCGCCTGATAGAGCCTGACCGGGTCGCCAAGCAAGCGCTTTCCGGCCGGCGCCTCGGCGTAAACCCGCAAATCCAAGCCTTTTTCGGCGACGTTTGGGTGGATGACCGATTGGCAGCGCGTAAAAATACCGTACAAATCAAAGGGCACGCTTTCAAGTTCCATTTTGCCCGACTCAATTTTTGAGATATCCAAGATATCGTTTATGATGTGCAGCAGCCATTTTGTGCTGTCGGTTATTTTGCCGATATATTCTTTCACATGGGGCGAGACAGCCTTTTCCGCCGCAAGCTCCGCGAATCCCATGATACTGTTCATCGGCGTCCTGATTTCATGGCTCATATTGGCGAGAAAAACCGATTTCGCCTGATTTGCCGCCGAAGCCTCCTCTATGGCTTTTTGCAAATCGTTCAACAAACTTACGGTGTCGGTGACGTCGTAAATCATCAAAGTCGACCCGATATACTGGTGGTCCTCGAGCAATTCCGACCATGTGGTCGAGTAGTGTCTCGGTTTGCCGTCGATGGAAACCGTGAATTTACCGCCCTTTTCTTCCGCCCGCGAAAAAACCGGCAGCCCGCCGTTTATTTTTGCGACGGGAGTGCCGGGTTTCGTTTCGCCGAGAATGGGGAATATTTGTTTTGCCTTGTCGTTTGAATCCATATATTCATTGTGCCCGTTGATGATCACAATTCCGTCCTGTACGCTTTCAAACAGCTGGTATTTGGCCTTGGCCACAATTCGAAACGCGCCGGTCTTGAGCAGATACAAATTCAGTATGACGGAGGATACGCAGAGCGACGTGCTGATCGCTTCGCGTCTGTACGGAATGTTGAAGATCAGGGCGGAGAGCCCGATTGCAGCCGGAAGCAAGCCGGTGAACAAATGAATCAAAAGCCGGCTTTTTGTCCGGTTTGCGGGCCTGAATAGCTTATATCCGATCAAAATCCCGCTCACAAGGTTGAACCCGTAGACGTGGACCAGTCCGGCGCTGTACAACAAGGTAAAATCTCCGGCGACAAAAGGCAAAAACCCGTTTTCGCCGTATGTCAGTTCCCTCACGAACAGACCGAGCGGATCGCCGGTTGTCACGCCGAAAACCATTATCACCGGCAGCGCCATCAAAAAGGCCACAGCGGGCTTTTTTTTGATCGGATAGCCGCAGACGTCCATTGTGAACAAAAACCAGAGCCCGCCGACAAACGGCTGGCCGATATGCTGTATGCGAAATCCGAAAAAGGCGGTTTCCGCGGTATCCGAGCTGAGCACGAGCAAGCTGCCAAGCGCGAAAAAAACGATGACAAGGGAAAGCAGTATCACATAAAGGGAATGATTTGCTTCCCGCTGCAAGGCCCCGTAAACAGCTGTCAGAATCGCCGTAACCGTGAGGCAGTATAAAAAGACAAGTAATAAGGTTTCCGTACCGCATTCCCCTTACAGTTGATAAATATGAATGCTTTGAGCGATTTTTTATGCCTTGATATCTTCAAAACTCTCCAAAATACCGCCTTTGGCCCTGATTGCCGCTTCCAGGCGCTCCCTGCAATCGCTTTTTTGGCTCATGGATATCATCTTGACAGCCACGGTCTTCCCTTCCGGCAGCAGTTCCAGCATGGAATTGAACGCCGGCGGCGGATTGCTTGCCCACACCGGCGCGAGAAGAATCAGCCGGTCATAGCTCGCAAAATCCGCGTCAATCGGCAAAATCGGCCATTTTTTGCCTTTTATGGACGCGAAAATCCCGGCGGTGTAGGCCTTCAGCTTGCCGGGCCGTTTGACGTCTTTGATTTCCGCTATGTCTGCGGATTCATTTTTTGCGAGTTCCGACGCGATCGCCTTTGTTTTTCCGCTGTAGGAGTAAAAAACGACTATTGTTTTCATTAAATTTAAGCTCCTCTCTTTTGCCGTATCACTTTACAGGCATTGTATCACGCTCAAATGAAAAAAATAAAGATAAAAATTGTAAATTTTTTATTTTACAAGCAGGTAACTTTTTTGTGAACGGCGAAAATAATGGTGGAAATCAGGCGCAAAACGTGATATAATAGCTGTGCGGACGAATTGGGAAAATGATAGAATAGAAAGGATAATTTCGTATGTTAAAAGATGAACTTGCAAAAAGTATTTACAGGGTATCGCATATCACGGGCGAATTTGTTCTCCGTTCGGGACAAGTTTCCAACGAGTATTTTGACAAATATTTATTTGAAGCCGATCCGGAAATCCTTGCTGTTATAGCAAAAGCAATGAAAAATATTATCCCGCAAGGCACGGAAGTCATCGCCGGACTTGAAATGGGCGGTATCCCCCTTGTAACAGCTCTGGCGCTTGAAACCGGCATGAAAGCGGCGTTTGTCAGAAAAAAAGCAAAAGAGTACGGCACTTGCAGGCTTGCGGAAGGCGCCGATGTTGAAGGAAAAAGTGTCTGTATCATTGAAGATATTGTCACCACCGGAGGCCAGCAAATCGAAAGCGCCCGCGAATTGCGAAAAAGGGGGGCTGTCGTCGATTTCGTTTTATGCGTGATCCTGCGAAACGAATCGGCATTGGAAGCATTCAAAAAAGAAAATATAACGCTTATCCCCCTGTTTACAATGGACTATATAAAAGAGGTATCAAATGCTTACACATAAAGGGACGGTTACATTGACGACGCCGAGGCTGATTCTGCGCCGTTTTAAGCCGGACGACGCCGGGGCAATGTACAATAACTGGGCGACGGATGAAAAAGTGCCGAAATTTCTGTCCTGGAATATTCACAAATCCGTGGAAGAAACAAAAGGGTTGGTAGCCAAATGGGTTGCCGAATATGATAATCCCGAATGCTATCATTGGGTGATCGAATACGAGAACACCATTGTCGGGGCGATAAACCTGCACGCCGTATCCAACAAATCATGGCGCGCCGAACTTGGGTACAGCATGGGTTCGAGATGGTGGAACAGGGGAATTATGACCGAAGCTGTCCGCGCAGTGTTAAAATTCGCCTTTGACGAAATCGGATTCAACAAGATTTGCGCCCTGCATGACACGGAAAATGCCGGTTCGGGCAAAGTCATGCAAAAAGCGGGGATGGTGCGTGAAGGCCATTTCTGCAAACACACCCGCAGGAAAGACGGCAGCTGGGGCGACACCGATTTTTACGGCATTTGGAATAATAATGGCATAAATATTCAAAAATTCACAAAGCACACAAATGATTTGCAATCAAAAACCCCGGCAATCGCCGCTCTCGCCGGCGAGATCTGGCGCGAACACTACACGCCGATTATCGGGGAGGCGCAGGTCGAATATATGCTGGAAAAATTCCAGTCCGCCAAACAAATTTACGAGGATATAACAGAAAACGATTATGTTTATTTTACTTCCGAACAAATAAAAAGCGGCGAATTGAGCGGTTACTGCGCCGTCCGGCCGAAAGAAGATTGTTTGCTTCTCAGCAAACTGTACATCCGCAAAGAGTGTCGGGGAAAGGGCACCGCCCGCAGTTTTCTCGATGAAGCGGCTGCGCTGTGCCGGTTTTACGGTTTTGACAAAATCCGTCTGACCGTGAACAAGTATAACGGCAATTCGATTGCGGCATATCACAAAATGGGCTTTGAAACAATAGATTCCGTCAAAAATGACATCGGCGGCGGCTTCTTTATGGACGATTTTGTGATGGAGCTTCTGATATAAGGCCGAATTTTATATGATTATTTCAAAAATCTTTTTGCCGTCAATATCTATCCATTTCGTTTTGCGTTCTTTGTTTTTTTCTTTGCGGAAATCAAATATCATCAAATATCCCTTTTCGGCTTTTTTTGTTTCCATATAACCGACAAGCTGTTTATACGCGTTTTTCTCGGCTTTTTCGCCGCCCCATATTTTAAGTTCTATGATAAATTGGTCGCGTCCGAAATCCACTGCTATATCCATTCGGCGCAAATCGGTAAACTGGCTCTCTATATGATAAAAACCCTGACCGTTGATAAGCGGTTTCAAATATGATAAAAACATCAGCCTTCCGTGGCGCTCTAAAAATTTTGCGTCGTTTTCGTTAAACAATTCTGCGTAATGATCCGCGAATTTGCGCAGGCATAATTCCATATCGAATCTTCCGTCGCTCAATATATCCTGCTGTATGATACCGGAGTATTTTTTGCTTTTTGATCCTTCGTCTTTCGATATGAAATAATCGCAGATTATTATCTCGAATATTTTATTTGAGATTTTCACCGATTGATTCTCTCTTTTTATAATCCCGTATGTAAGGCCCATGTTTATTGCGGGATTGCCGAATGTAAATGTCCGTTGGGCTCCGATTATCAGTATTTCGTATATCAACTCGTATAAATCCCGGTTGTTTTCAAGGTTTTTGAATAAGTCGTCAAATAATGTGTTTTGCTCGTGGAGAATTATGCCTACGGCTTCACGTATCCCATCAATGGTCCATTTTTGGTCTAATTTTTCATCGATACATTGGCAGACTCTTGAAACCAAAAACGGGTAACCACTCGTATAACCGTAGATTTCTTCGGATATTTCAACGATATTCATCCCCGTTTTGTGGTCTGTTTCATAATCTTTCAGCATTGTCGCGATTTCTGCCGGATTAAATGACATATCAACATCGAAGTCTGCCGCTATGTTCCACGGAGAATTATACATTTTGCTTTCTGTTTCGGACGGGATGTATGAACCTTCCGTTATCATCTTCAGTTTCATGTTTTTTATATCGTACACACCCGCGAGTATTACGCTGTGAAATGTGCAGTCGTCGCCGTTTTTACGCGCCAGATACTTTTCTCTCAGCATATTCAAAAATTTTACGAATATGCGGTTGCCAGTCGCGTTGTCGGCTTCGTCTATCATAAGGACAACTCTATTTTTCTCGCACATATTTGTTATGTGCTCGTTTAGCGAATCGAAATTGGCGATATTCGGAGCTTTCCATTTTTCGGCGTATTCTTTATCTGCCGGCGTCAACTTTAGTGCTTTCGATATTTGCCTTGTCAAAGATTCGCAAAAATTTTCCTCCGAGGCGAAATTTTCGTCGCTCACCCCTTGAAAACTGATATGCGCCACAATGTATTCTCCTGTCAATCGTCTTCTTAACTCGTATAAAGTCGTGGTTTTGCCGTACTGACGGGCTTCGTTTATTGTAAAATAATATCCGTTGTCTATCAGTTTTTTTATCTGCGCTATTTTACCGGTTATATCGACCATATAGTCTTTCGCGGGGACGCAGTTCCCCGTCACATTAAATTTTTTCATAATTTCGCCTCTATTCACACGAAAATGCACCAACGCACCCCGTATTTATCGGTTATGTCCGCCATAATCGAACTCCAGTCCACATCGTGGTAAGTGAGTTTGCCGCCGTCGCCGAGTTTTTCGATAATTTCCCGAACAACTTCTTCTTCCCCCGCGCCGAAGTCCAGGCAAAATTGCATCGTGTTACCTGCAACGGCTTCTGCTTCGGGAGTTTCGCAGAACGCAAAAATTTGCCCAAAAATGTTTTGTTCGGCGTGGACGATTGTCCCGTTTTCGTGCTTGCCGTAAATCAAAACTTCCGCGCCGAAAACGTTTTGATAAAATTCAACGGCTTGATCGCTGTTTTTGATATATACCTGCATCATTGACCTTTGCATAAATTCACCCCCTGATAAATTTTATAAATGCCGCCTTTCTGCATTATCTAATCAGCAATTTTTCAATTTGCGAATTTACAACATTCAAAATCGCGGATAATCTGGTTTTGGCCTCAAATGCGTTTTCAAATGTCTCCCAAAAGATTTTTTCGGCGTTTTGTTTGACTGAAAAAATATTTTCCCGATAATTTGAAACTTTGACTAATTTTATCTGCTCTTCGAAATCCTTGACAAACGGTTTGGCCCGCGGCGTGCCGGTGTCTATCACAACACGATTGAAAAACAAACTTGAACCCGTGTCGAATACCGGCGCGGGTTTTATAAACTCGCCTGTATCCGCGCTTCTCAGCATTCCGAAATTGCCGAAATGCCTGTCCTCATTTAAAACGATATAATCCAAAATCAGTATCAGCTCCAAAATATGCCCGTACTCGCCGTAAATCCTTTTGCAAATATCAAAATGTTCGGCTTTGTACGACGCGCTTTCTATTTGGCGGAAGTTCGTGAAGGGCACAAATTCCGTATCGGCAGTGATGAAATTCTTGCATGACGAATATACTTTTTTGCCGGTCTTGTTCTTTTCTTCCCATATAAAGTCATATCCGGCCGCAAAGTCATTTCCAAGCAATAACTTCGCGATTTTGCCCGCGAAAACTTCCCGGAAGGGTTCCGTCTGATAAAACGGATCCGAACTGCCTTTTATCAGATATCTTTCGCCGCCGATTATTTTCCAGCGTTTTTTCAGCGCGCCGTCGCTTGAATTATCGGGGGAAATAAGACTGCCTCCGTTCCAGTCCCCCATAAGCAGCATATCGCCTATATCCTCGCTGAAATCGTTGTGGAAAAAGTTTACGTTTTTCCATTGCGTATTTTTATCGTGCGCCGGTCTGATCCAATATTGGTCGGAAAGGGAAAGCCCCATGCTTTTTTCGGCCAAGGCGTCGAGGGGGATATTATTAAGATGAAAAAACAATTCCTTTATCCCGTCCCTGCTTGCGGGTATCCTGCGGCTCTGCCACCAGGATATCACCCGGTCAATATCGACGCTGTCACTATGTTCAATCAAAAATACGGGAAGCAGCTTTTTATTGTCTTTTCGCAGATTTTCGATTTTGCGGATATTTCCGTTTGTCATTTCCATATCGAAAAGCTCCGCGTCTTTGTTTTGAAGCGTATAAATCATATAACATTACTATTCATTTGCATTCATTTCAAAACTGTCGGTACAAGGCTTCAAGCCTGTCTATGTGGCCGCGCAGTACCGACCTCAGTTCGCTTGCGTCTCCGGCGTCTGCCGCTTCCATCTCGGAACTGTACGCCTGGGCTATCTTGGCGATCA
>WQXD01000108.1 GCA_009785015.1 Oscillospiraceae bacterium
TAAACGCTATCACTGTGACCTGAGCGCCAGCTACAACATAGGCGCACGATACTACATACGTGAGATACTAAAATCCTTGCCGGTGACGGTAAGGTTGGCAACCGAGGCAAAAGTCCCCCGGCTGGCCAGGAGAACCACCTGAATCCTGTCTGACCTCATTAGCCTTAATGCGGAGCTTGCGCGGCTTGCCGCGTGAGTCTCTGAGTTTTAGCCGTATCTCAGACAGGCATTCCGGCGTAAATACATTCGCCGGAAGCCACGTCTATAATACGCAGTTTTTAGGTGTGGTGGGTTCACAAGTGGGGAAATTTCCGTTGAGCGGGGCGTAATAATTCTCCTGGGCTTCGATGTATTTCGGGAACGGTATTATACCGAAATCAGTATCCGATTCGCGAATCATCCGCGAAATCGACAACGCCTGACACAAAAACAACGCCTGACCCGACATAAAGAAAGTTTCGGAACCGATGCCGTCTTTTTTGCCGGGCGTTTTGCCTTCGTTGTAATACGGGCTTATGCAATAGCCGTCGGATAAATTAAATAAATTATTTTTTTCATTTTTTTCATTTTCCCCGTTATCGACAATATTTTTGTTTGTTATATAATTAATCCAATTCTGCGAATTTGGCCATTATTTTGTCAAGAATCTTCTGCGCCGGTCCCAAATTTTTTTCATAGTAAGAAGCAAAGTCGGTAGAAGGGGTATTTGTGTTGCCCAGCAGCGTGTCAAACATCATATAATAACTTATTCCATAAATATATGCGAAATCCAAAACGCGCGCAGAATAAATCAAATCGAGGATTTTTATTGATTCTTCGTCGGCTAAGAATTTGTGTTTCATTGATATTTCATAATATGCGGGGAATACTTTTTTCCAGCCTTCCGCGCTCATTGCTTCGATGATTACAGCCGTTCTGTCTAAATTTTCCGAGGATGCCGGAACCGCGAACAACCTGTCGTGATAACCGGCATAATAGTTTTCCTGACTTTCGTCGAGTTTCGGATAAGGCAGTATACCGTAATTTATGTCCGAGGCGCGCAGAGTTTTTCGCGCGTCCATGAGATGTTTTTTGATGATAAAGCCGTTTCCCTGCGTGAACATCGAAACAGAAAGATGCTCTTCCGGTCTGAAAAAGAACGTCCCCTGCGAATCGACCATAAGATCATACATCATATCGACTGCTTTTTGGGTGCGTTCGTTGGCGAAATCAAATTCGAGGGTATCGCCGGATTTTTTCACCACGCTGATACCGAAAGGCTCTATCGAACAATAGTAAGGTCCGGTAAATACATACCCATATTTGTCATCTTTATCTTTTTTTCCGTCGCCGTTCGTGTCAGTATATATGTCTTTTGTGAGTTTTGTGAGTTTATCGAGAGTCCATGTGCCGTCGAATACGTCCTGATAGGGAACTTCCAGCCCGTAATCCTTCGCCATTCCCTTGTTTATGTAGAGCAGCCTTGTCCAATCCAGGCCCAAAGTCGTCATAGAATTTGAAAACACATACATTTTATCGTTAAACGTCAACGAATCTATCGTATTGCCGGGCCACCACGGTTTTGAAAAGTCCAAGTGATCAAGCGAATACAAATTGACAAAGAAGCCTTCAAGCGACGCCGCGCCTGTTTCATAATCGTGCCCGAAAAGCACGTCGAATACATCACTCCCGCTCAGCATGATTCTCTTCGCCTGCGCAACAGCCATATGGTCTTCGCCTTCAATCACTTTTATATTGATATTGAACCGATCCTCGACTGTTTTGTTGGCAAGATAAAATGCGTCGTTGATAACTTCTCCGTTTTGTTCCGTGGCCACAAGGCACTCGATATAGTCGGGCAGATTGCCGGTAAAAATAGTAAAATCATATCCGCCGAAATCCATTTCCGGCAGATTATCCGCTACGGCGTTTCTGTCGAAAGTATCGCCGTCGTCTTCAGCAGAACCGCCTTTTTCTGCATTAAGGTCAACGTCTGCGGAGTTGAGCGGATTTTCGCTGTCGGTGCATGAAAACAAAAACAATAATACGCAGCATAATACCGGAACTATCAGTTTTTTCGAATTTTTCATTTTTTATCTACCTTATTTACTCATTTGAAAATTGAAAATTTTTTCGCCAATTAATTTCATGGTATATAATCATCATTCAGGAAAGCCCGGTTGCCGCGAACAAGTCAAATATATTTCCAAGGAGCAGGATCGCCGCGATACCCAAAAAAAATCCCAGAGTCTGCGCGCGGTTCATTTTTTCCCCGAAAACCACTCTTCCCGATATCGCCGAAAGCAAAATGTTGCCGCCGTGGTAAATCGGGAAAAATAACAGCGCCGCGAAAACATTTATCAAATAGAGATTCATATAGTTCAATACGCCCAGTATGCACCCGGCCGCCAGTGAAATAATCCAGAAATCCAACGGAAACCGGCCGCTTTTGGCCTGTTTTCCGGCTGAACCTTCTTTGCCGGCGGCGGTTTTTTTAAAGAACAGAAACATCAAAAACGCACCGAACGCGCCGACGGCAAACGAGACGGCGATAAATTCGCTTGTCTCGTCTATGTCGCCGTACATCTGGAAGACTTTCTGCACCACTCCGAGCGACCCCGTCAAAAAAGCCGTGAACAAACTCGCCGCTATCCATTTCCGCCCGCCTTTTGAAGGCGATGATTTTCCCCCAATCACGTCGGCGCACAAAACCAGCGCAAAAATCATAACGACGATTCCGGCCAGCTGGGAAACGGTCACTTTTTCCTTCCATACAAGCAGCCCCGAAAATGCCGGTATCAGCATTGAGCAGGACACAATCAAATTGACGAGCGCCATCGGGCCGATAGAGAGGGAATATATCAAAAACACGCTGTTTGAAACAAGGAATACGCCGAACACTACGCCCATAATCAGCGTATATGCCGAAAGGGAGCCGCCGGGAAATATAAAGAAAAGCATAGTGGCCGCCCCGGCTGAAAAAACGCAAGTCAGGCATACAAAACGGCCGGCGACCCCGTCTATCCGCTTTTTTCCCATGTAATTGTATATACTGTTGAAAGTAGTAGTGAGTATTATCGCGGCTGCGAATATCAAATAATCCATATGGCTGCCACCTCTCTTTAAACTTTCACTTTGAGTTTAATTCGTCTATGTCTTTTATGACGTTGTTTATACAGGCTGCCATCTGCTTAAGCCGCAGCCTGCCGTTTTCCCCCACGCGGTCTTCCAAAGATTTTACTTCCTCGCATATGTCCGCGAGGGCCGCTTTGTAAAGCAGCCTGCCGTTTGCGTCCATTCTTCCTTCGGGCGTCCTTCCCACGAGATACATGGCGTACCCCGGTTCCGTGCCGAACAACGGCTCCAAATGCAGCTCTCCCGCGTAGTCTTCTTTGATTATTTCCGGTTTCAGATTATCAAAATACGCCGCTTCCGCGCGGACAAAGATATCCGCGAGCCCTTTTTGCGCCACCGCGTCCTGCGGGTCGTAAAGTTCCCCCACGGACTCGTAAATGATATCGTAAATCGGCCTGTCTATATCGCTCAGTATTTTACCGCCGCACATGACGTTCATTTCGACGCCCGGGTTATTCGTGCGGCCGAGATAATATTCTATCGCGCTCTCGCCTTCTTCATACATTTTCTTTATGAATTCGCCCGTGCGGCTTATATAAACCAAAAACCATCTGTCGGGCGCCCACCTCGGCGGGGAATACGCCCAGAAACCGCCCGACGAACCCAGCTCGCACTTCAGGTTCTTCAAAAGCCGCTCGCGTATATCCCCTTCGAAGAAACGTCCGCCGTAATGCCCCGGGTCGATCAGATAGTCGATATGCCCGCCCAGTTCCATTATGGCGTTGTAATCCGTTTCGCCGGTGACACGCGTCCCCCACGGGATATATCCGCACATGCTCACCATCAGCAGCGCGCCGGGCTGTTTTTTGCGGATGTAATCGGCGCATTTGGCGTTCGCTATCGAATAATACTCGACGTCGCTGTATTTCGCGCAGCGTTCGCACCGGCATCTGCCCTGGTCGGAAGCCTCGAGATGAAACCCGTCGAAATCGAAGTTGTCTAAAATGAAATCCAGCACCTTTGTCATCCATGTGAAAGAATTTTCGCTCGAAAGACACATGGCGTGTGGATTGTCGCCCTGTATCGAAGGGTCGCTCGCGATGATTTCGTCGAATCCCCAGCTGTAAACGCCCACGCCGAGCATTACCCTGACTCCCCGTTCCCTGCCTGCCGCGATGACGCGGTTCACTCTTTCGGCGCGTTCCTTGTCGACTGTTTGGGGAATATCCGGTTTCCACGCGTACGTCGCGAAGAACCCGAACATGCAGCAGATATTGAACCCGGCTTTGCCCTGCAGGTCAAGGCTCGTGATGATGCTGCGCTCGGCCTTGTCGTCAAAAGTGGGGCAGGGCCAGTTGTCATTCGGAGTCGCGGAAAGGCGCACGTCGTTGATCCATGCTCCGAAACCGGAGCGGTATTTATAGCTTTTTTTACTCATTGTTTTTCCCTCTTTCGTAAATTTTAATTATTTTCTATTTTTTTTATCAAATTCTCTATTTCGGATTTCGCTTTTGACGCGGCCTTATCCGTGATGGAAGTGAAATCGGGTTTGCCGCTCACTATGGTTTGTCTCAAATTAGTCATAAGCGACCCGAAATCCTTTAATTCGCTGAAAGGATACAGGCGGTTGGCGAGTATGATATTCAGCATTTCCCAGGATTCCTCGTCGCGCATGAACTTTCCGTACAGGGCGGATTCGTAATAGGCCGGAACCAGCGTATAGTGCGATGCCGACTGCATCGACTCGAGTATCGTCCCGACAAAATCAATGTCGTCTATGTCTATGGGAATGCATACGCCGCTGAAGGGGAAAGTCACATAGTTATAATAATTTTTTTGGGCTTCGTCAAATTTCGGCATGGGCAGCAAACCGAAATTCGTTTCCATTTCCCTGAACCGGCGCACGCACTCGAGCACCTCGCCGCAAAACAGCCCCTTGTCCGACTCGTACATAGTCCGTATAGCGTCTGTCAAACCGGAAACGGCCGACGCGTGTTTGGGGTTTCTCACATCGAAGGTGACATCGTCTTTGTTGAAGACGTCAAATACTTTTTGCAAAACGTTTACCGCGCGTTCGCTTAGGCCGTTGAATTCCGGTATGTCGCCGGAGTCTTTTTCAAACAACTTTTCCCCGGAGCCGAAAAACAGGCCCTTTATATGCTCGCTGTGCGTGACAATGCCGAACTGGTCCTCAATAGTGTATTTGCCGTCGCTGTCCAGGTCCCTGACGCATTGTTTGCCCATCTCAAACATTTTGTCTATAGTCCATTTGCCGTCCCTGACAAGCTGATACGGGTCGTCGATCTGTAAGTCCTGAAGCAGCTGTTTATTGAACATCAGAACCCATGTGCTGTCGTTGTAGTGCATATTGGCTTCGCCCGTCATCGTATACAGCCTGCCTGCTATGGAAAGCTGCCCTTTCGCGCTTTGGTCCCAGTAGGGCTTTGAAAAGTCAATTTTAGAAACCGTGTTCAAGTCATGCAGGTTGCCATCCGCCGCAAGGTCCAGAAAGTAATTTCCCCACATATAGGCCGCGTCATACGATCCGTCTCCGCTTTTTACGGAATTTCTGACATTCCCGACAACTGCGGAATAGTTTACCTGCACGTCTTCTATCCGGACGTTAAAGCGTTCTTCTACTGCCAGCGTGCGTTTGTATATGGCGTCGTTTATGGTTTCTCCTATTTCGCCTTCCACGCATATCCTGTCAAGCGGCGTCCAAAATTCGGAACCGCCGGTGATAAACGTGAAAATCTTCCCGTTATAGTCCGCATCGGCAAGATCATCGGAAATCTGTTCTTCATCGACCGGAGCCTGTTCTCCGGCGTCCGTACCGGAGACAGGCTCGCCGCCGCTGTCGTTTGCTTTATCGCACGCGAAAAAAGCCGTGGAAACAATCACAGCCAATACCAAGGCTGTACATAACATTCCGATTTGTTTCATTGATATAATCCGCACCCCTCTTTTAAAAAAATTTTCCCCATTTGTTTTTATTATATACCAATCAGCCGCAAAAGTCAACATCGATATTTTTGTTGACAAACATTTGATAACGATGTATAATGATATTATCAAATTCGAATATCAGGAGCGTTATTTTAAGAGAAAATGATAGGTCTCATTAAATCAACCGCTTGGAAAATGTCGCCGCAGCCGCTTTTCGGAACATTTCATCTGACATATATTTTAATCGGGATTGCCGTGTGTTTCGGAGCGGCATTTTTGCTTCGCAACTTTAGCGAACGCAGCGAAAAAAGAATGTTGTTCGTTATCGGCATTTGCCTGTTCGTCAGCGAAATATATAAACAGTTGTTTTGGTACTATGCTATCGGTTACGACGAATATCCTTGGATTAGATTGCCTTTCCACCTGTGCAGCGTACCGATGTATTTGCTGCCCGTTCTGCCGTTTTTGAAAAACGGCAAAGTGAAAACCGCGCTATATGATTTTCTCGGCACGTACTGTTTTGCGGGCGGACTTATTTCTGTCGTCGCAGACGGCGGACTGCTGCGTGAATACTGGATGATGACCGTACATTGCCTGACTTGGCATTTGATACTTGTATTCGTCGGGCTTTACTTGAGTTTTCGGGGTAAAATCAGCCGGAAATTTAAAGGATTTATTGGCGCAACCATCGTCTATTACTTATTTGCCGCCGCCGCGTTTTCCCTGAATTGCGCTCTTTGGAATTTATCAAATGGCATCTGCGATATGTTTTTTGTCGGACCCGCGCCGATGGAAGTCGTCATATACCGCGACATAGCAAAAGCAACGGGCAGACCGGTTGTTACATTGATTTATCTTCTGACTATCACGTTTATTTCTCTGATATTTTGGTTTTTACTGACGCGAAAGATACCGCGTAAAGAAAAACTTGGCGTTAATTCATATCCGTCTGCCAAGGCAAAACGTCCATAATACGGTCGGAAGTCTCTCTGTATTTGGGGGTGGCGCCGGAAGAGGCACCGCATTTTCAGTTAATCGTTCAACTAAATTTTTAAAAATGTTTTTAGAAGAAATGGGGGATTTAATTGAATTATAAACAAATCATTGATCCGGTTATTTATTTACAGGCGCATTTTTGCCGATTATTCATGGAAAGGCACGGACTGACTCCACAGGAATTTTTAGAATTGAATAAGAAAAAGGATATAATAGGTTTTTTGCGAATAGGCTACGAACCATTTCATCTCACCGGAGATGAAGGGGTACTGGAAGAACTTGATGAGTATGTCTTTTCCGATAATTGATTTTGAAAAAAAATAAAAAATTTTTTCAAAATACCTCTTGACAAATAATATTATATATGATATAGTATTGTATATAGCATAACATCGCTATAAAAAATATTATTTGAACAAAGGAGCATTTATCATGATAAGCAACAAGAAACTTATTTTTATGGTTTACTCTTTGAGCTGTGTCGCCGCGGCAGTAGTCTGCCTGATTGTCAATTTGGCAACAGACCAAAAAATTACATGGGCGGCATATCCGCTTCTGTCAATCGCGTTCGGCTGGGCGCTGTTTCTGCCATTACTCGCAAAAAAACATAAAATCATTTTGCTTTTATCCGCTTTGACATTATTGACGCTTCCATATCTGTTATTACTGAGCAGGATTACTTCTGTGACGGGTTGGTTTATACCTGTCGGATTGCCGTCAGCTGTCATCGGCATTATCGCGGCGTGGATTCTTGTGCCTCTTTATCTGTATACAAAAATGAATATATTGTACAAGGCCGCAATTTCTCTCTTTGTAATCGGTTTTATCGCCAATACTGTTATTAACTATTATGTGGATATATATACAGGAGCAGATCCTTTCATGTGGAGCAGATTTTTAAGCACTTTTAGTTGCCTTATCGGCTCGGCTGTATTTGGAATACTGGGTTACACAAAACCAAAAAAACTTGTCAATCATTGACAAGTTTGTTGGGCGGACTCAGACGCCTGTTATCGGGCGCTCATATCCTCGCAGGCGGCAGCCGTCAATTTGTTTCTGATTTCCGCAAACCGCTCGTCATCACGGCAGAAGTCGAAATGTTTTTCTGTCGCCATATTTGTAAGCACACTCTGCGATTCGTTGCTCATATACGTTTTTCCGTGCCTTTGGGTCTTTTGCGTATTGAACATCAAAGACGTGTACGGAATGCCGTCTTCAAGCAAATCATACGCGATTGCGTGTTCTGCGGCGGTTCTTAAATTTTCGATAGCGGCGTCGAAGTCGTTTATTTTGGCGTATGTTTGGGCGATTGCCAAATACAATGAACGCAAACTGTAATGCTGCGCTCCGTAATCCCCGTCCTCGAAAAACAATTTTATCATTTGAATCGCTTTTTCATAAATATTTATGATTTGACCGTCGTCATATCCGTAATCGCGGCGGCGCAAGTCGAGTATCAGGTTATCAATCGAGCCAATCAATGATAATAAAAGTTTTTGCGAATGAGCCTTCAATTCCGAGCCTTCCAACAAATTAAGCAACGGCATCTCCCTGTTCACCCACATCTCCGGAAGTTTATTTGCGATTTTTAACGCTTTTGAAACTTCACCCAATGCTTTGTACGCAAAGCAAAGCCGAACCATCGCGCGGTACACAGTGGCCTGGTCGTTTGCTTTTGCCGCTAATTTTTCGCCGATTTCAACGGCTTCTTTCAAATATTCATTTTTTTTAGCTTCGTCATCGTCGGCAAAGACCCAGCCGGTGGCGTTTGTCAATGCCTGCATAAACTGCCACATCACATATTCGTCGTTTGGAAATTCTTTTGCCGCGTTGCGCCAAAGCTCAACACACGCCAAACTATCGCCCGATTTCCAAAATTCGAATGTTTGGCTGCCGTACTCACCGATCTTGTGTTTCTTCCGCGCCTCGCCCACGCCGAGCAGATCATCGACCGTCGTGTCGTAATACACAGCAATCCTCGGCAGTAATTCGATATCGGGGTAGGACTCTCCGCGTTCCCACTTGCTGACCGCCGCGATGCTTATAGTCAAAAAGTCTGCCAAGTCCTCCTGTGTATTGTTTTTCTTTTTGCGCAGTTCCTTTAAGTTTTCGCCGATAGTGATATCCATATTCAATACCTCCGCCATATTTGTGTTATTTCGATTGCAATCGTTATAATTCAGTATAACGCAAACAGCACAAAATATCAATGGCGGCGTCGTTCAATCTAAGTTCAAATTTTTAACCAACGGTTGAAACGGGGGAAAATAAAACAATCTCGGATGTAAACTCGCCGGTCATCGTGACCGGTAACCCGTCCGTCATCAAAACGGCTCCGGTCATCGTAACATTTTGTCTTGGACGGTCGGTGAATTCAAGCGTATATTCGACTTCGGGCTCCAATCCTTTCAATAGTATGTTTTTGCTGTCATATTCATCCATTGTCTTGAACAACATAAGCGCGCCTTTACGCGTATCCGGGTCGTAATATTCTATGCCGTCCCATTCCGTTACGCCGTTCCATGTCACCACGCCGTTTTCGACCCTGCTGTTCGCGCTGTCCGGACGCGGCAAAATATGATAGACATTTCCCTCGCGTATCAACGGACGCAAAAATTCTTTATATATTGCTATGTTTTTCGTATAGATCGGTATAGTCAGCGGCTCGTCGTCCGGCAGAATGATATTGCCGGGGTTCGGACCCGGACCTACGGCGCATATCGCCGCGAAAACCTGTCCCAGCATACCGCTGCGCAGACAATACGTGAACTGGTCGGTAGTTTCGTCCAGCTTGGCCTTGATGCCCGGAGCGAGATAGCCTATCTGCTGGCATGTGTTGATTTGCGCGGGGCATATTATATACGACGTCGTATAGAACGTCTGGCGGACCTGAAGCGGATTTACGTACATATCGGTGCAGCAGCCCGTGGTTGCCCGCATATAGGTCGCGAAGTCTTTATTTACGCCGCCGCTGTTGCAGTTTTCGTACCTGTAATTGGGTATGTTGGCGGCTAACCAGTCCAGTACCTCGATATCCGCCCTGCCGCCGTCGTCCCTCCAGAAATCCATATGATATTCCCGGTATTTGCGCGCGAATTCTTCTTTCGTGTTTTTTTGTACCATGTTGCAAAAATATAAATTGAATTTAATCCCGTTATCCGCGGCAAGCCGTCCGATATGCCCCATTCCGCAAGGGAACAGCCGGGGAGACGCTTCCATGCTTACGGGTTCGACTATATCCGTTCCGTCCGGCAGCCTGCTCGCGGTTCCCCACCAGCCGTAATCTATTTCGAGGCATTCGAAGCCAATATTCTTCAAAGTTCCGTTCGTCAGCGCTTTTGTGACAGTCGGCTCGTCCGATGCGTAAATAATTTCCCAAAA
>WQXD01000109.1 GCA_009785015.1 Oscillospiraceae bacterium
ATTCGATTTCGTGTTTTTGGCATATCTCGTACCGGTTGTGCCCGTCGATGAGCACTCCGTTCCACAGCACCAGCGGGTGCAGGCATCCGTTGGCGAGCAGGCTCTCTTCCAGCAGAGCGTATGTCTGCGCGTCGAGCGCGGGCAGCAGCGCCTTGAACTGTTCGTCGATTGTTATTTCACGCATTTTGTTTTTCTCCCTTGTGTTTTTTGGTTTTCGGTTCTCGGTTCGTTTATTTGATTATATCACAGCGAATTGGTTTATGCAATATTTTTTTTGTTTTTTGCTTGTATAAAATGAAAATTTATGATAGAATATATGTATTAAAAATGCGAATAGCGGATTGGACCCACCGGAATCGTACGCCGAGATAGAATAGATTTCGGTACAAACGAGGGCAGGCGAATATGGCACGCGATGAGGGGATCATGTGCGGAGTCATTATTGGAAAAAGTGAAAAAAAGCAAAGGAGGCAAGGATATTATGAACAGTTACACGAGATTTATATCAGAGGAAAGGCAAAAAGAGATATTAGCTGAAGGAAAAGCTGAAGGAAAAATTGAAGGAAAAGCTGAAGGCGAAATCAAAGGAATGATAAAGGCGTTATATCAAATTGCCAATATGACAATTCAAGATATCGCTGAGAATTTAAAAATCACAGAAGAAGAGGTAAAACAACATCTGACGACAAAGTAATGGTAAAAAAGGAGGATAACCATGCGTTTTTCGTTCATGAGTTTTTCATGCCCTGAAGCTGATATCGGGGAATTTATCGGCATCGCAAAAAAATACGGGTACGACGGTATCGAACCGCGAATCTGTGCGGGACACAAACACGGCATAGAACCGACAGCGGATAAGCAATATTTGAGGGATATACAAAAAAAGGCAGCCGAAGCGGAAATTGATATTTGCTGCGTCGCCACATCATGTGAATTTGCAAACCACGAAACCGTTGAAGACAATATAACCCGGGCGAAGCAGGCAATCGATTTATCCGCTGAACTCGGCGCTCCTGTGATTCGGGTTTTTGGCGGAACTATACCAAGCGGTATGGACCGCGAAAAAAGTTTTGACTCTATCGTGGGGGCATTGCTGAAACTTTCGGATTACGCCGCTGCTCACCAAACCGTCATATGCCTCGAAACTCACGACGATTGGAGCGACCCGGAATGGGTCGCAAAAATCATGCGCGGCGTTTCTCACCGGTTTATTGCCGTGAATTGGGATATTATGCACCCTGCTTTAAGCGCGGGCTGTACGATTCAAGAAGCTTTTCATAAATTAAAGCAATGGATCAGGCATGTGCATGTCCATGACGGCGTTCATGACGGCAAGCGCTTGAATTTCATGCCGGTCGGGGAGGGGGGCGTAGATCACGCCGCCGCGCTGACCTTGTTGAAAGACTATAAATACGACGCCTATATCAGCGGCGAATGGATTGGCTGGGAACCTTATGACATTCATCTGCCCAGGGAAATCGCAAATCTGAAAAGCCTGATCCGATAAAAACAATAAAAATAATAAAATAAAGTAGGAGGCCCCCATGAAAAAAGCATTATCCTTTATTCTGGCACTTGTGATGTGCCTGTCGCTTCTCCCCTTGGCCGCGCTGGCTTATGGCAACGAGTGGATTCAAATTGAAAAAAGCAACTTTGACCCCGATGAAAACATGGTGATAACGCTTTCGGGTATTACCGAAAAAATGTTAGAGGACGTCATAGAATTGAACGTCCGCGAAAAAGGCGCGGAGGTTGACGATTTTTTGGGCGGCATTCCGCTTTACGACGAAATAGCAAAACGAGTGGAATTCGGAGCGCCCCCGGAGAGCGGCGATTGGGAACTGGTGCTTTGGAACGGGACTACTTGCAAGGTTATAACATATATTTCTTTTACAGTGGGGAAAATCGAAAAATCCGGGGCTATATCTCTGAATAAATCAGCTTATACAGCTATGGAAACCATCACGGTATCCGTATCGGGCATAACAGAACAAATGGTTCAAGTGAGGGCGTGTATCGGTATTTATGAAAAGGGCGCAAAACACGATAGCGGCAACGGAGAATATACGGGCGTTTCGCAGGGCAGCAGCACCGTTCAATTATACGCTCCCAATAAAAACGGCGAATTTGAAATGCGTTTGTATTCCACGGATATTAGTTTCAGCGATGAAACCCTTGTCATGTCCGTTCCGTTTACCGTGAGTGGCGCGACGGGCTCCGGCTGGGCACAGGATGAGCTTGAAAAGGCCAACGCGATGGGACTTATCCCCGACTGTCTGAAAGGGCAGGATTTGGCAAAGCCCATCACCCGGCGCGAATTCGCGGCTGTCAGCGTCAAACTGTATGAGCTTTTGACCGGCACGAAAGCGACTCCCGCTTCGACCAATCCGTTTACCGACACAAACGACGCGGAAGTATTAAAAGCCTATAATGTCGGCATTACGGCGGGGACGAAGGCAGACAAGTTTTCGCCGGATGTGTTGTTAAACCGGGAACAAGCGGCGACTATGCTGACCCGCGTGTTGAAAGCCGCCTACATAAAAGAGTGGACGCTTGAGACAGACGGAAACTACACGCTTAACTTTGCAATGCCCGCAAAATTCGCGGACGACGATAAAATATCCGAATGGGCGAAACCGTCTGTGTACTTTATGGCGGCAAACAAGATCATAACCGGAATGGGTAATAATATGTTTTCCCCCCGTGCCACTACAGCCGCCGAAGAAGCCGCGCTCTATGCGTCGGCCGCCCGCGAACAAGCATTGGCCATCGCGGTTCGCATAGTGGAAAACCTCAAAGACAAGCCATTGGATTATTAGCGAAAAATTTCGAGGTGTGCAAATAAAAAGCGAAAAAATGGTGTTGAATTTTTCGATAACCCATGAATCAAATCAATCGAGAGATAACGCCGTTTCGTTAGCTTTCTGAATCGCATTGTTTATTTTGTCCAAATTTTTTTCCACGACGGAAACAAAATTGTTGTTTTTATTGTGCAAAGTTTGTTCATACATAGTTCCTATAACAGGCCAATAGAAAGTCTCGCCCAGATCCAAAGTCCTGCCATTGTAAATTATATCGAGCATTTCTTCGGATTCCTCGTCGCGCGCGTATTTCGTGCGAAGCATGATTTCAATATATGCGGGGAGAGTGTAGTTTTTGGATTCGACTGCAAGAATTTCCATTATAATGCTTGTGCGTTGAAGGTCGGGTGTGGTGACTGGCGCGCAGTTCAGCCAGCCACGACCGGATGGCGAGTAATATTTTTCTTGTTTTTCGTCATATTTAGGGATAGGTAGTACCCCGAAATCCGCTTCCATTGACCGAAGCAGAGGAATGGATTTTAATCCGTCTACGTGAAACAATCCGAAACCGCTTGCGAACTGCATCGCGGAAACTTGAAGCGGGTCGTTGCCGAACAGCTTGGATTTACTATCATACCCGTTAAAATATATTATTTGCCCGGTGAATAGGTTTTCGTAAATTTTGTCAAGGATGGAATACATTTTTTCGTTTTGCCCGGTGAATATATGCATGTCGTTTTCATCTTTGCTTACATTTTTATTTCCGCTCGCTACCCAAAAAGGAGGAAACAATTCGCTGTCTATCGCCACTATTCCGTATCGGTCAGCTTCGGTCATCACTCCGTCGCCGTCCAAATCAGCCGTCGCTGTTTTTGCGTAGGAAAAAAATTGATCCACCGTCCATTTGTTCGTCTTTACAAGATTATACATATCTTCAAATCCCAAGTCTTTAACTAAATTTTTATTGAACATCACACAGGATGTTCCTTCGAACATATTCAGGCACTCGTCGCTGTAAACGAAAAAGTATTTGCCGCCGATGGATATTTGACTGTTTACGTCATGAGCGTACCAAGGCTGCGTAATATCAAGATACGGGAGCCTGTTTACCGGCACGATGGTTCCCTCAAGAGCTTGCGCCCAAGCGTCGCGGGGAAGCAGCGTACATAAATCAAAATCGTCGGAACCGGCGCGGACACTTTTCTGGAACCCGCCCAAACAAGCCCACACATCGCCGAGCACCGTCCCCTTAAATACTATATCATACTTTTCTTCAATAATCCGGTTTCTTTTATATATGGCGTCAAATAAAATATCTCCGGTTTCTTCTTCTATTTCTATTTCCAGGCTCATCATACTATATGCACCGTTCGGCGGCGTTACTACGCGGAACTCATAGCCTCCGTAAGTTATATCCGGAAGATAATCGGCGGCGTAATACAAAGGTTTTGTTTCTGTTATGGTATCTGGTTCAGTCGCATTAGAATCAAAAACGGAAGAATCGGTTTTTTCAATGTTTTCCGGCGTATTGGTTTTACATCCCGCAACAGGGATTATAGTTAAAATTAAAATCATAACGAATAAAACTGAGTTTTTATATACGGTTTTCATATTTTACCTCAATTAATTTAGATTTGTGTTTTATATAACGCTGATTTTATTATATATCATATCATTTTGGCTGTCAATATTTTTATTTCAAATTTTATTGACAAATAGTGTTTAAATGATATATAATATAATCAAAATAAAATTGAAATAGATTGTCAGGAGAAATAAATTGTGAAAACGCTTGAAGAAATCAAAAAAATCCATGTTGTTCCATATTCTCACCACGACCATGCTTGGACTAACTCCCGTCAATGGCACATATGGCGCTATATCGAGGGCTTTTGTTTAGCGCTTGATCTGATGAATACCGACTTGGAATATACATTGACAATCGACAATGTGCTTCACAGCCTTATTGTCTTTGAACAATATTGTCCGGCGCGCGCAGACGAATTTAAACGGCGGGTTCGGGAAGGGCGTATATCGGTGGCCAACGGCGGAATGGCTCTTGCGAGACCTGCGGATTTTGACGGCGAATTGCTCATACGCAACGGAGTTGCCGGCAGACGCGTGTTTGAGGAAAAATTCGGACTTGATGACATACCTGTATATTTTAACGCCGACACCGCCATCGGTTTTTCGCAAATGCCGCAGATACTAAAAAACATGGGACATAATTATTATCGTTTCTCCCGTCCTCATGCATCAATGGACCTCATGGGGGTGCCGGGCGAGTTCATATGGCGGGGCTTGGACGGTTCCAGAATAATCGCATCGCGGAGTTTGTACGGCGGCTGCGTGATTGCCGATTGGGCAAATTTGGATACATGGTCAGAAAAAAAAGCTAGTTTCATCAACGAAGACATCGCTGACAAACTTGGACGCGCTTCGACAGACCGGATTTTACTCAATGTAGGCCTTGACGATTCGCTGCCAAACAAAAATATTTATGACCATGATATTGATTTGAGCGGATTTATCGCGGATTGGAATGCGAACGAATCAAGTCAGATGGTTTATTCAAGCTTCGACAAATATTTTGAGGAAATAAGCAGGCAGGAACTCCCGGTATGGGAAGGTCCGGTAGACGAGGCTGAGTTGGCGTTCAATGCGCCCGTGCGGGTAGACAAGTCATTGCGCCGAATGCGAATAATTGCGGAAAGATTGCTTTTGATAAACGAACGGTTGGGCGTTATTATGCAATCTATGGGGCTCGATTCCGGGAAAGATACGATTGATATGTTATGGGACCGCTTGTTTGCATTTTCCGGCCATGCCATGCAACATTTGCTTGAAAGGGATTATGACGAAATTTTGGCGTTTGCAGAAGCTACCATTGTCCTTTTGGGTGAAGAACGCACTCGCCGCACAGACGCAATTGCCCAGCAAGCCGCCAGACTGAGCAAGGTATCCCATGTCGTTATCAACACGAATGGTTTTGAGCTCAGCGAGCCGGTAGAACTGCACATCACGTCGCCTTATCATGTCAACGGGCTTGTTCTCCGCGATTCTTCGGGAAAAATACTGCCGTGGCAGATAACCGAAATGTTTAACGGAGATAAAGGATATAAAAACAAGCAATTTAACGAGGTTCGCGTAGCCGTTCCCATTACTGTTCCCGCAATGGGTTATGAATCAGTGTCGGTGCAGTTTGACGGCAAACCAATGCAAATACCTGAAAATGCGGCGGACATATCAAATTTCGTCATCAATAACGGCGTGTTCACGGCGGCAGTCGAAAATGGCGTCGTTGTAATGCTGGCTTATCCGGACGGGAAAAAACTTGCGCAATCCGAAATATGCCAGCTGCGGTTTTACCATACCGAGCCGACTGATACATGGCTGTACAACTGGGAACCCAAATCAATAGAAATTATGCGTACCTCAAATGTTTTGTATATAGAATACGGACCATTGCGTTATCGTTTCATAACAGAGGGCACAATAGGATTATCGCCGGTACGATTGGAAACGATCATTACGCGTGATTCCCCTGTTATTAAATATAATCTGACACTTGACAACCGCGAAAGCGAGGGATATTATATGATTTCGCTTCCCTGTGCAAAAGAACCGATGATAAAAGCAAGCATACCGTTCGGAGAAGAAAATCGCGAAGTCGAAAAAATACTTTACGCATATCCGAATCGCGGTGAAAATATGGAGTGCTTTTGGGAAAGAAACCTGACATACGGCTTTTATGCGAACGGATATGTTCGCTATATCTGCGGAGAGGGCAATATGGCGCTTTTGCAAGGAGATTTGAATTCGTTCTGCCGCAGTGAGCCGGGGAAAGGCGAAATTGAGCAGTTGCTCTACCGAAGCGTTGATATGAGCGCCCGGACGGAACAGTGGGTTACGAAGATTGGCAAAGATTTTTCCGGCACCGGGGAACAGCATTTCGAATACGCCGTCGCGGTATTGGACAAAGACGACGGTGCGGCGCAGGCAGCCCGTATGCTGCATATGCAACGCGCTCCTCTCATAACGTCGGTTCGCTATCAAATGAATGAAACGATATATCCCCCGGCTTTATCATGCTTGAAAATAAATAATTATAACGTAATGCTTTCGGCGGCATATATAAAAGATGAAGCTTTGATTGCAAGGGTATATGAGTGCGACGGACTTATGACATCGTGCAGCGTGAAAACCGTAAAACAGGTTCAAAAAGCGCAGGTAATAGATTTTACAGGCAAGCCGCTTGAAAAACAAATAAAAATCGGCGATGGAATCATAAATTTCGATATGGGAGCATGGGAAATCGCAACATTAAAAATATCTTTTTAACCAAGATTTTTTTGCAGCTCGTTTATCATTTCGGGCTGCGTTATCGTCACCCCTCCGTTGCCGTCGCTTTTCATAACCGAGCACACTTCATACAATATACAGGAAGAAAACAAACCCGTATCTTTTATTCGCTTATATTCTGCCGGGAAGTTTTCGCTCACATACCGCTCATAAATGAGCGGTACGCCGTATTGTTTCGCGGTATTGATTATAGCCATGCTCTGCGGGTCGTTGAATACAAATTCCGGCGTATATGTGAATGTGCGCAGGTTTATCGCGTCGGGCCGCGTTTCGTCCAGCCAGCGCCGCCACTGCCAGTCCACGTTCATGGGGTATGCCAGCCGGCGCGAATAGGGTATGGGCTTGTGCAGCATTTCAAGATTCAACATCGCCACAATCTTTTTGCCGCGTTCACGCACTTTACGCGCGCCCTCGGCGAAAATCTCCGAGAATTTGTCACCGCGTATTTCAGCCAATTTGACGGAGTCGATGTTTTGTTCGTCACAGGGCCCGAAACGTTTTTCGTATTCTTTTTTGATGCAGTCGTTGTAGCCGTATGCATACGGCTCGTCGGTCATGGCGGAATGGCACTCTATACGGTTGGAGTACATATCGAAATCTTCGTCCAGCGCCTGTTCGAGCTGGGAAAACCAATATTTTTGCACTTCTGGTTCCCATTCGCACAGCGTGCCCGGGAGATACCCGTTTTTGCCCTTGCTTATCGCTATGTATTCCGTGGCTCCGGGCCGGTCGAGAACGATCGCGCCGGTGTCGCCGAAACCGTCGTCAAAATTGAATCCGCATTCGAGCGGGTCTAAAGCCCAATTGAATTTAAATACAAACTGGCCGGGAGTGGCGCATATTTCGCTGCCTTCGGGATCAAAACAGCGTATGGACCCGTATGCCGTGTTGCAAAACTGCCCCGCGGGATCGGCGCCTTCGCGGCCGGTCACCGCGAGGGCGGCGTACTGCTCCTTGATATTCAATCCGCCGAGTGTCAGCGTCACAATGAGCTCGTCTTTTTTCGCGAATACCTGATTTTCCGTCACGACCGTTTCGCCGCAGCGCTCCTTACCTTCCGCAAAGGTGAAATCCCCTTCATAGCGGCGGTAGCGGCTGTTGTCGCCGGAAACATATATGACGATATCTTCTTTGCGTATATTCGCGAGGTAATCGTTTTGTTTGTATAACTTGACGGAGCCGATCGTCTTGTTTTTCGCGTTTGGGTCTATGTCAAAACTTCTGCGCTTTACGCGCATTTCAGGGTGGTCCAGCAAAAAATACGTGACCCAGCGCACATCGCCGCCGATATGCGGGATTCCGCCCGGACGTTTGCCGACGTGGGGGTACCACGGCGAAAACGCCGGCCAGTTCCCCCCTTCGAGCGGCCTCATGACCGCCACCGTTTCCAGGCCGTATTTTTTTGCCGCTTTGACAAAAGAGCGGTTCATTTCCGGCAGGTTCTGCGCCGTTTTTTTCGCGTTTTCAAAAACAGGCGCCGAATTTTCCCAGAAATACCCGTCCCTAAGGTCGGGATACCATTGCCAATGGACCCTTTTGACGCCTATTTCGCGAAGCGTTTTTGCCATGGCGTCCAAGCTTTGTTCGTCGTATAAAGAATTTGCGTCGTCCGGAAAATCCACGAGCGCGCTTAAAAAGAATTTTTTCATGATATCATTCCTCTTTCTTTTGTTTATTTGTCAGCTTAATGGCCGTATTCTTCGTTTATTTTATCTATGTTTTTTTGTACCGCGCCTTCGTTTTTTTCATAAAACGACGCGAAATTCGGTTCCCTCTGGGTTATGAGCTGCTGCCCGATGAACTGCAGGTTCCCGCCCACATTGCCAAAATACTGGGCGAACTCAAAAACTATCCCTTCCCTTATATAATCGAGCATGTCCGCGGATTCGCCGTCGCGCGAAAATTTCCGTTTCAGCGCCTCTTCGTAATAGGCGGGTTTGATCAAACGGTACCCTTCCAAAGAAAGCGCTTCGACTATTATGCTTATCTTTTCGGTATCGGGCGCCGTGACCGGCACGCCGAACACTCTTGAGCCCAAGTACGAATTTGCGTAATATTTCGGCGTGGATTCGTCATATTTCGGACAGGGCACCACCCCGAAATCGATTTCGGAATCCCTGTGGGTCACAACATGGGTCAAAAGCCCCGCGTAAAACAGCGCCCGGCCTTCCCTGAATGCGGTGCGCGAAAAATCCGTCCGTTTGGAAACGTCGTAAAACACATATCCGCCGCCGCCGCTCATCATGTCAAAAAATTTGCCGAATATGTCAACTGTCCGCTGCGTATACGCCGTGAGTTCGAGGCTGCCGTCGTCGCGCACCGTTATGACTTTGTCGCCGCCGCAAAAAAACACATTGACGGGATACACCGTATCATGGTAGATTTCCAGCCCGTACCGGTCGTCCTCGGGGGTCATCACACCGTCGCCGTTCAAATCCAAGATTCCCTGTTTTACAATGGATGAAAACTTGTCCAAAGTCCAAGTGCCGCCGACGACGTCGTCATACGGGTATTTGATAGCCAAATCTTTAAACAAATCTTTGTTGAAGAGCATACAGGCCGCCCCCGAAGTATTGGCGTAAGTGAGCTCCCCTATGTTGAAATAGAGCTTGCCGCCGATCCGCATGCTTTTCGCTTCGTCGTCGGGCCACCACGGCGCGTCGAAATTCACGTAGGGCATGTATTCGATCCAGTCGACGAGCAGTTCCCTCTGCGCCAAAGCCGACATACTGGCCCCGTGCACGCCCGCGAGGTCGAACGCGTCGTCGCCGGCCAAAATCGATTTCTGCGCGGCGGAAGCGGGTGAATCGTTGTAATCGTAGGATATTTCGTCGATTTTTATATTGAATCTCTCTTCTGTTTTTATTCTCCGCCTGTATTTGGCGTCGTCCAATATGTCGCCCGTTTCGCTTTCCACATAAAATTCCTCAGACGGCGTATCGACTCCGCCGCGTATATATATGCGAAAATTATATCCGCCGAAATCTTTTTCCGGCAAATTATCCGGTATTTCCGCAGTTGTTCGGATATCTTCGTTTTTTGTTTCGTTTTGGTTTGTTTCTGTGGGATTATTGTCCGTATTTGCGTTTGGTTTTTCGTTATTGCAAGCTGTAAATATCATTGTCAGGCAAATTAAGGCAAAAACCAGAAATTTTTTCATCTTTGTATTCCTCCTCGTTTTATTTTTTTA
>WQXD01000110.1 GCA_009785015.1 Oscillospiraceae bacterium
ATATTATGTAGGGTATGCGCCCCCGCGCATACCGCCTTCTAAAGCCAGCGTAAAATCAGACTCTCCCGGTACGCGCAGGGGCGCGTCCCCTACGATAAACACCGCGTAAAATCGTCATAATTCCATTGTTTTTCCCATCGAACTCACGTTAAATAATATAATAAAAAATATATATCAAATATATCAAATGAAAACACACGGAGGAAAGAAAAACCAATGAATTTAGTAAGCGTTGACACATCGGAAAAAAACACGGCGACACTCGAAATCGAAATCGACAAGGAGCTGTTCGCCGGGACGGTGACGAAAATTTTCCGCTCAAAGGCACCCAATCTCAGCGTCCCCGGATTCAGAAAGGGCAAAGCGCCCAGGAACATCATCGAAAAACTGTACGGCAAAGGGATATTCAACGAAGAAGCCTTAAACGAACTGCTGCCGGAAGCAGTCGAAGAAGCCGTCGCCAAGTCGGGGATAAGCCCGGTTTCAAAGCCGGAAATAGACGTGAAGTCGATAGATGAGAACGGGGTTTTCGTGACGGCCAAATACACGGTGAAACCCGAAGTCGAAATAACAAACTATAAAGGCATAGAGGTCCAAAGGACCACCGTCACGGTATCCGAAGAGGATATAAACGGCGAGATCGCCCTGGTGCAAAAAAGAAACGCCCGCAGCCTCGATATAACCGACAGAGCGGCAAAAGAAGGCGACGAAGTCAGGATCGATTACGAAGGTTTTGTCGACGGGGCGCCGTTTGAAGGGGGTAAGGGCGAAGATCACAAATTAAAACTCGGCGCGGGCGAATTTGTCGCGGGCTTCGAGGAACAGATATCAGGCAAAAATATCGGCGAAGAGTTTGAAGTTTTTGTAACATTCCCAGAAGACTATCACGGCGAGGACGTCAAAGGCAAGGACGCGGTATTCAAAGTCAAGCTCAATTCGATAAGATACGAGGAACTGCCCGAGCTCGACGACGAGTTCGCCAAAGACGTCTCCGAATTTGACACTTTGGAACAGTACAAAGCCGACGTCGGGGAAAAGATAAAGGAAAGAAACAAAAACCGCGCCGAATATTCGCTTGAAGAGCAGCTCGTCGACGGGATAATCGCGAATTTCAAAGCCGATATCCCGGATGTAATGATACAAACCGAAACCGACGCCCAGATACAGGAGTACGCGTACAGAATGCAGAGCCAGGGCATCGACATGAATATGTACATGAAATATACGGGCATGACGCCCGAAAGCCTCCGCGCCCAGTTTGCCGGCAGGGCCGAAAGGCAGGTCAAGATGAGGCTTGCCCTTGAAAAGATAGCCGCCCTGGAAAACATCAGCGCCTCCGAAGAGGAAATAGAGCAGGAATACGACAAAATGGCGGAGATGTATAAGCTCGAAAAAGACGAAATGAAAGGGCGCATGGACGCGGCGGCGATACAGGGAGATCTCTCCGTGAGAAAAACGGTGGAATTTTTGAAAGCGAACGCGAATATAACGGAAATCGAAAAAAGCCGCGAGGAATTTGAGCGGGAACTGAAAGAAAGCCGCAGCGGCCGCGATCACGACCATGACCACGGCGACGAGGACGAGGACGAATACGAAGACGAGGAAACAGAAGAATAAAAAATTTTGCTTTTAGGGAGGGGATTGATTTATGGCATTGGTGCCGATAGTGATTGAAAATACCAACAGGGGCGAGAGGTCCTACGACATTTTTTCGAGGCTGCTCAACGAGAGGATAATCATGCTGAGCGACGAGGTGAACGACGTGACCGCGAGTTTGGTCGTGGCGCAGCTGCTTTTTCTCGAGCACCAGGACGCGGACGCCGAGATAAGCTTCTATATCAACAGCCCGGGGGGCTCCATATCCTCCGGCATGGCGATCTACGACACGATGAATTACATAAAATGCGACGTTTCGACGATATGCATGGGCATGGCTGCGAGCATGGGGGCGTTTTTGCTGTCTTCGGGGACAAAGGGCAAAAGGGTCGCGCTTCCCAACAGCGAGATAATGATCCACCAGCCCACTTCAGGCATGCAGGGCCAGGCCACAGATATGAAGATCTATGCCGACAGGATCATTCAGATAAAACGCAAGCTCAACGAAATATTGGCCGCAAACTGCGGCAGGCCCGTCGAGGAAGTGGAAAAAGACAGCGACCGGGACAACTTCATGACCGCCGAAGAAGCGCTCAAATACGGCCTTATCGATAAAATCTTAGAGAAAAGATTATAATAATCCGGAGGAAAATCAAATGGCTTATAAATATTCGGGCGGGAACTCGGGCGGCAGAAAAGTGACCCCGCAGGCTTTCTGCGCTTTTTGCGGGAAGACCAAAGACCAGATAAAAATGTTCATAGAGAGCCCGACGAGGCTGTATATATGCGACGGCTGCGTGATAAAATGCAATGAAATAATCAAAGAAGAGCTCGAAACCACCATCAGCACGGCCGGAGGCGAGGAACTGAAGTTCTCAAACCTGCCCAGGCCGGTGGAAATAAAGCAAAAATTGGACGATTACGTGATAGGCCAGGACCGGGCGAAAAAAGTGCTCTCGGTCGCGGTATACAACCATTACAAGCGGATACTGCAAAAAGGGGAAAACGACGTCGAGATCCAGAAGAGCAACATACTGCTGCTCGGGCCCACCGGAGTGGGCAAGACCTACCTGGCTCAAAACCTCGCGAAAATACTCAAAGTCCCCTTCGCGATCTCGGACGCCACCACGCTGACCGAGGCCGGCTATGTGGGCGAGGACGTGGAGAACATACTGCTGAGGCTGATTCAGGCCGCCGACTGGGATATCGCCAGGGCCGAGCGCGGCATAATCTATATAGACGAAATAGACAAGATTTCGAGGCGCAGCGAAAACCGCTCGATAACGCGCGACGTTTCGGGCGAGGGGGTGCAGCAGGCGCTGCTCAAAATCCTCGAGGGCACGATTTCAAACGTCCCGCCGCAGGGCGGCAGAAAACACCCGAACCAGGATTTCATACAGATAAACACCGAAAATATCCTGTTCATATGCGGCGGCTCGTTTGACGGCATAGGCGATCTCATCGAGAAGAAATTGGGCTCGTCGGTGATAGGGTTTTTGGGCAATGTGCAGACAAAACAAGAAAAAAAACAAAACAGGATACTGGAAAACGTCGACGCGCACGACATCATAAAATACGGGCTCATACCCGAATTGGTGGGCAGGCTGCCCGTGTTTGTCACATTGGACGAATTGAACGAAGAGGCGTATGTCCGGATTCTGACCGAGCCCAAAAATTCGATTGTCAAGCAGTATAAAAAGCTCTTTGAAATAGACGACATGGAACTCGAGTTTACCGAAGAAGCGCTCGCCGCGGTGGCCCGCCTCGCCGCCAAGCGCGAAATCGGGGCCAGGGGGCTTCGGACGATCATCGAGAAGATACTGCAGGAGGTCATGTTCGAATCCCCGTCGAACGCCAATATCGCAAAAGTCATAATAACTGCGGAAAACGTGGAAAATATCGGGGCGGCGCCGGAGATCATCATAGACGAAAACAAAAAAAGAAAAGAAAAAAAGCCCCGCTCCGAAAACAGCGATTACAAGCTCAAGAGAAAAGGAGACGTCGTGTAACTATGCACATAAAAAACGCCAAGGTATACAATTCCTATAAAAAAAGCTTCATCAGGGCCGACGTCGCGGTAGAAGACGGAAAATTCGAGGAGATATTGTACACGGGAAGCTCGCGCGGCGAAGCCGAGAATATAGTCGTTCCCGGCTTCGTGGACATCCACTCGCATGGGGCAAACGGGATCGACATGATGAATTCAAACTGCGGCGAGCTTGTGAAAATGAGCGGGTATTACGCCAAAAACGGCGTGACCACGCTGTTTTTGAGTACGAGTTCGGCCCCTTTCGGCCTGATTATGAAAATGATCGAGGAGACAAAAAAAGCGAAAAGCGAGGCGAAAATAAATTTCGCGGGCATACATCTCGAAGGGCCGTACATAAACAAAAACAGGGCGGGCGCCCACATGCCGCAATTCATAAAAGAGCCCGACCTAAACGAGCTCGGCGAGATAATGGAGGCGACCCTCGGCTGCGGGCTGAAACTGCACATAACCGTGGCCCCGGAGCTTTCCGGCGCCTTTGAGTTTATAGCCGCCGCCGTAAAAAAAGGGGCGACAATCTCGATGGGGCACACCGAGGCAGACGGCGAAACCATAAAAAAAGCGATCGGGCTCGGGGCGAAATCGTTCACGCATTTGTTCAACGCGATGTCCCCCATACACCACAGAAACGCCGGGGCAGCGGGAGCGGCCCTAGCCGGCGATGCGTACGTCGAGCTGATTTGCGACGGTATACACCTTTGCCCCGAAGTGGTCCGCTTGGTTCAAAAGGCCAAAGGCTGCCAAAAGATCATATTGGTCAGCGATTCCATGTCGGCCGCGGGCCTGCCGGAAGGGCAGTACAGCCTCGGAGAGACGAAGGGGGTCTTTGTCGAAGGGGGCAGGGCGTTTTTAAAAAACGCCGACGGCACCGAGACCATCGCGGGCAGCACGTCGAATCTGTACAGGGAACTCGTGAATTTCATGGATTTTACCGGCCGGAGCCTCGAGGAATCGCTTCTCACAGTCACGAAGAACCCCGCGGAATGCGTGGGAATATACGACAAAAAAGGCTCGATCGAAACCGGAAAAGACGCCGATTTTGTCATTATGGACAAAGAAGGCGCCATTAGGGAAGTCTATGTAAACGGGGAGAGGGCATCATAGTGGACAAATTCTATATAACCACGGCGATAGCGTATTCATCCAAACAGCCGCATATCGGAAACGACTATGAAATCGTGTACGCCGACGCGATAGCGCGCTTCAAGAGGCAAAGCGGCTTCGATGTGTTTTTTTTGACCGGCACGGACGAACACGGCCAAAAAATCGAGGAAATCGCCGAATCGGCAGGCATTTCCCCCAAGCAGTCCGCGGATATAATCACAAACAAAATCCAAAACACCTACGCGGGACTGAATATCAGCTTTGACAAATTCATCAGGACGACCGACGACTATCACGTGGAAGCGGTAAAAAAGATATTTGTCAAACTCTGCGAAAACGGCGATATTTACAAAGGGCTCTACGAAGGGCTGTACTGCGTGCCCTGCGAGTCGGCTGTCACGCCCTCGCAAGCCGAAGCGGGGAGCGGCCTGTGCCCCGACTGCGGCGGGGAGCTTCGCGAGCAGAGCGAAGAGGCGTATTTTTTGAAGCTGTCTAAATATCAAAATCAGCTCGAGCGGTTTGTCGGCGAAAATCCGGATTTTTTGATACCGGTCCAGCGCATGCGCGAGATGCAGAACAATTTCATAAAGCCGGGGGTGGGGGATCTGTGCGTTTCGCGCGCGAATGTGAAATGGGGCGTTCCGGTCGAGTTCGACCCCGGGAAGACGGTTTACGTCTGGATCGACGCGCTCTCAAATTATATTACCGCGCTCGGGTATAATCCCGCCGCGGGCGGACAGCCCGGATTATTTGAAAAATACTGGCCCTGCGATCTGCACGTCATCGGCAAGGATATAACAAGGTTCCATTCGATTTACTGGCCCGTGATGCTGTGGGGGCTGGGCGTCGCGCCGCCCAAACAGATAATCGGCCATCCCTGGTGGCTGTTCGGCGACGAAAAAATGAGCAAATCCAAAGGCAACGTGGTGTATTCGGATTTTCTCATCGGCAAATTCGGCGCCGACGCGACGCGCTATTATCTGCTCGCAGAAATGCCCTATGACCGCGACGTCTCTTTTTCATACGAGGGTTTTGTGAGAAGATACAACGCGGATCTGGTGAATACCCTGAGCAACCTTGTAAACCGCACGCTGGTCATGGCCGAAAAGTACTTTGACGGCGTGACGCCCGCCCCCCTCTGCCCCGGCGAATTCGACGGGGAGCTGAAAGAGACGGTTATCGGCAGGGCAAAAAATTACGCGGCGTCAATGGAAGAATACAAAACCGCCGAGGCGATAACCGAGATACTCGCGCTTTTATACAGGGCAAATAAATATATCGACGAAACCGAGCCCTGGATTTTAGCCAAGGACAGCGCCGAAAAAGACCGGCTCGGCACGGTGTTGTACAACCTTCTGGAAAGCGTCAGGATCGCGGGCGTGCTTCTGTCCCCGATAATCCCCGAAACCTCCGCGAAGATCTTTTCACAGCTTGCCGCCTCCGAGAAACGCCATGACAGCGCGTTTGTTTTCGGGGGATTGAAACCGGGCGTCAGGCTGAACCGCGCCGAGCCGATATTTATGCGCTTGGACGAAAAGAAAATTTTAAAAGAATGTCAGATGGGCTAATTTTTGAGATAGACTTCGATGACCGGGACGGTCACATTCGGTTTTACCACCGGGATATTGAACGAAACGGTTCCGTTGTTTACGGAATATTTGATCTCGGAGGCGTCGTTTAAGAACTGCGCGTACTCTATCTTGTCGCATATCTCTTTGCCGTCCATGAAAAATCCGCCGAACGGATAGCTGAACATATGGATATACAGCCTGTTTTTGTCGGGGTTGTATGTGAGCCGACAGTCTTTCGGGGCCGCAAATTCATCGGGGGCCTGCGTGCAGCCATAGATCGAACGGCTGTGGTTTTTCATCCACTTGCCCATCCCGGAAAGGCACGCGAGCGCCCTCTCGTCGAATTCGCCGCGCCCCGTGGGCCCGACGTTTAGAAGCAGGTTGCCGCCCTTGCTCACCGTGTCGATCAGCATCTGGATCAGCATATCCACGCTTTTCCAGGTCTGTTCGTCCCTGTGGTATCCCCATGAGCCCGAGAATGTCTGGCAGGCTTCCCATACCACCGGTTTGCCGTCCACTTTCACCCATTCCCTGGGCTGATACTGCTCGGGGGTTTTTACATCCTGGTCGATTTCAAGCCTGTCGTTGATGATTATTTCGGGCTGCAGGCCGCGTATGAATTTGATCAGCTCCTCGCTTCTCCACTCGTTTTTGCCCTTGCCGGGAAATTCGCCGGAGGCGCCAACCGAGAAGTCGTACCAGAGTATGTCCACTTTTCCGAATCTCGTGAGCAGCTCTTTCGTCTGTCCCCAGAGATAGTCCACATATTTGCCGAGTTCCCTGTCTTTCGCCTTTTCGCGGTATGCGGCGTTGTTGCGGAGCGCGTGGCACGCATCCAACGTGTATTCCGGGTGGTGCCAGTCCAAAAGCGAGTGGTAAAAGCCCACTTTCATGTTCTGCCCCCTGAAAGCGTCCACCATCGGCGAAAGCACGTCTTTGCCGTAGGGCGTGTTCGTCGCCTTGTAGTCGGTGAGGTCCGTGTCCCACAGGCAAAAGCCCTCGTGGTGCTTCGTGGTGATTACGAAGTATTTCATGCCCGCGTCCGAAGCGGCTTTGGCCCACAGGTTCGGGTCATAGAGATCGGGGTCGAAATGCTTGAAATACTTGTCGTAGACTTCGTCGGGTATCGCCTCCATGTGTTTCACCCATTCGTGGCGCGCGGCCAAGGCGTATGTGCCCCAGTGGATGAACAGCCCGAAGCGGTCGTTCTGGAACCATTGTGTGTTGCCGGGGGTGGGTTGCGCTTTGGTGATGTCGTACATTTTGAAAATAACCTCCTGTTTTTATTTGTTTTTGTTTGTTTATTTGGCGTTTTATCCATTGTATCACACCGGGGCCGTATTTTCAATAGATTTTTATATATTTTTTTATATGATATGGAGATTTTTTATGCGCAAACAGATAATTGTCGTTTTGTTGTTTATTCTGCTCGCCCTTTTGCTTAGTATGCTGGCGCTTTTGACGGTCCCGCTTTTGTCAAAAAAAAGCGCGCCCCCTGCGGACCTTCTGCAGGAGTCCTCCACGGAGGCCGCCGCCCCGGTGCTCACGGGCAAAACCGACACTCCGAAGCTGATTGACTGCACATTTTTGGCCCGTGACCGTTACTGCGTGGCGGGAAGGGGCGAAGAAGGCGCCGCTGTAAGAGTCGAGGGCGGGATAAGTCCCGCTTACGCCAAGGTGCTGTACGGGCAGTTTATCGTCGAGGTGTTCGTCGAAAAAAACGAAGCCTTCACGCTCGAGCTGTACGCCGCGTCCCCGAATAAAAAAGAAGAAAGCGAGCCGCTGATTGTGCCGGTGGACTCCGGAGGAAAAAGGAGCGACAGACCCATACACGTCGGTAAGGACAATCACCTGCACTACAGCGAGACGATCGCCGACTTTTTGGGAAACAGCCTTTTCGGCGAGGGAGAACTCGACCAGATCAGGCAGTGGTCGGAAAACCTGCAGCAGCAGCTCTTCGACGCCGGGCTTACGACACAGGTCATATTTTTCGTTTCCCCGAGCCACAACACGATTTATCCCGAGACGATGCCGGACTTTTGGGCCGACTTGAAAGTGGGCGACAACTCGAGGTTAAAGCAGCTGACTGCCGCATTCAAAAATTCCACGGTAAAATTCATAAACCCGTACGACAGGCTTATGAAAGAAAAACAAAACTATTTTCTCTACAACCGGTCGGACACCCACTGGAACGAGCTCGGCGCGTATTTCGGTTACTGCGAGATTTTCGATTACATCGGCGAAAGCTTCCCCGCCGCCAAGCCCCTTCCCCTGTCCGCTTTTGACATGCATGAGGCAAATGTGCGTGGAGGCGATCTGATACCCATGCTGGAGTTCGACCAGGAGCTCTACAGGGAGACGGCCCCCATCATGAGGATAAAAAACCCCACAGTGAAAGAGCTGTTCCGGGGCGACACGGAAGAAATAGCGTATCAGGAGGGCTTTTATCACCAGTATCACGATTACCAGAGAAACGACGCCTCAAAACCCACGATACTCATGTACCGGGATTCGTTCAGCATATCGATGATGGCCCCCATAGCCGAGACTTCCGACAGGTCCGTATTTTATCATATGTGGAATTACGACATCGACGTGAATTACGTAAAAGAAATAAACCCGGATTTCCTGATCATTCAAAGGGTCGAGAGAAGTTTGGGCGATACCGCCAATATATTCTGGAAATTCAGAAAATGATAACAGCCAAACGCATTTTGAGCCATTTGAGAAGGGCCGCCGACACATACGATATGATCGGCGAGGGAGACAAAATCGCCGTCGGGCTCTCGGCGGGCAAGGACTCCCTCACGCTTTTGTACGGGCTCTCCAAACTGCAGAAGTTTTACCCGAAACACTTTGAGATAATCGCCGTAACTGTGGACTGCGGCTTTGACAACATAGATTTCGCCGGGGTGCGGGAGCTGTGCGGGAAACTCGGCGTGGAGTATCACATTGTAGAGACGAATATAAGGCAGGTGGTATTTGACATACGCAAGGAAAAAAACCCGTGCGCGCTGTGCTCGAAGCTGCGCCACGGGTCGTTGAACAAAGCCGCCAAAAATCTCGGCTGCAACAAGGTGGCCCTCGCCCACCACTTAGACGACAGCGCGGAGACATTCATGCTCAACCTGATCTATGAGAGCAGGCTCGGCTCTTTTTCGCCGGTCACGCACTTGGACAGAAGCGGCCTGACGCTGATCCGCCCGCTTGTGTACGCCCCCGAAAAAGAGATCAAATCCTTTGTGAAAAGCCAGAATCTGCCCGTTGTAAAAAACACGTGCCCCGCCGACAAAAGCACGAAACGCGAGGAAGTGAAGAGCTTGCTTTACGAGCTGTCCAAAAAATACAAAAATTTCAAATACAACATATTTTCCGCGGTTGAAAAAGCGGAAATCAGCGGATATATAGACCCGGAGAGGAAAAAAGGGAAAAGAGAGAAAAAATGAAGAAAATAAACATATATGCCGACGGGGCCTGCCTTTCAAACCCCGGCCCCGGAGGGTACTGCGCGATTCTGACATATGAAGGCGCCGAAAAGGTCGTCTCGGGCGGAGACGCGCACACCACAAACAACCGCATGGAGCTGCTCGCCGCGATATCCGGGCTCGAAGCCGTCAAGGACGGCTCTGACTGCGAAGTCGATTTGTACACCGACTCAAAATATGTGGCCGACGGCATAACAAAAGGCTGGGCGGCAAACTGGCGCAGGAACAACTGGATAAAAAGCGACAAGAACCCCGCCTTGAACCCCGAACTCTGGGAGAGGCTGCTCGCTCGGGTTGAAAGGCTCGGCAAGCGCGTCAAATTTATCTGGATAAAAGGGCATAACGGCCACCCATACAACGAAAGATGCGATGAGACCGCGAAAAAAAGCGCGGAAATGTACAAAAAGAAACTTTAATAGACCTGTCTCAGAACCGTCATTGCGAGGAACGAAGCGACGAAGCAATCCAGTAAAAAGAAGATGGATGTATCATAAATATTTGCCTTTCTGGATTGCTTCGCTACACTCGCAATGACGAAAAACGAAGGTTC
>WQXD01000111.1 GCA_009785015.1 Oscillospiraceae bacterium
ATACCCACGGCTTCGAGCGCGCAAGGGATATGCATCTGAATTCGCCGCCGTTGTTCGCGCCGTCGCCGTCTTTGTACGGCCTGCACGCGCAGTAATAGTGGTATAGGGCCCCGTCTTGATATATGATTCCCGGCTTGTGCGCGTATGTCACGTCGATATCGCCGCCCTGTCCGGCTGTCAATACCGGCGCGGGGAATTTTTCCCAGT
Organism: Oscillospiraceae bacterium; assembly: GCA_009785015.1. The sequence continues at coordinate 208 of WQXD01000111.1, forward strand.
TGTACAGGTCTTGGCTGACGGCAATTCCGTCTGCCGCCGTTTTGCCGTTGAAGCCATAGTAAAACATGACCCACTGCCGCTCCATACTGTCGTACCACACCGCGGGGTCGCTCGCGAAACATCCGTCCCACGCGCCTTTTGTAACCGGGAGAACCGGATTTTTTTCATGCCTTTCCCATTTGAACATATCGCCGGAAACGGCTGTTCCCGTCTGTTCAATCCAGTTTCCTCCTCTGTTTTTCGCGTTGTAAAACATATGGTATTTCCCGCCGTTTTCAACGACAAAGCATTTATAGAGCCCTCCGGCTTCCCAATCCCCGCCGTTTTCGCACGTATAAACAGGGTCGCCGCAAAAATGCCAGTCGAGCAGGTTTTCATCCTCCGTATATGCGATTCCCTGCGCTGCGGGGCCGGTTTCGTATCCTTTCCCCGGGTAGGCATGATAGAACAGCCAGTATTTGCCGTTGATCTTTTTCGGTTTGGGACAACCGTACAAATCGTAATTATCCATGATTATGCACGTCCCCGCCATGCCGACAAAATCCCATTGCCTGTTCGCGCCCCTTTTTAAGATAACTCCGAGCGGTTCCCACTCGATAAGATCGTCGGATACGGCAAGCCCCGTCTGATAACCTGTGCCGTCAAATCCTATATACATCATGTAAAACCTGCCGTTATGCCTGAACGGAAACGGGGCGTCCACCGCCCGGCTGTCAAACGCGCCGTCTTTTCCCGACGCCTGTATCACGGGCCTGTTTATCTTGTAAGGCGTTATCAAGTGATTTATTACCATATTTCTACTTTGCCCCCTTACGGAATTTTACTGATGAATCTTTGGATTATTTTTTCTGTTTTTTCGATTTGCGAAACAATGTTCCTGTTGTTTCTGGTGAACATATCGGCCATGAACGCGTCGCGTATTTCGCCGCACAGCACCGTATCGCCGAGGTCGACGACCGTGGTTCTTAAAATCAAATCGAGCATCGCCTCCGATTCTTCGTCGCGGGTCGATTTCGTTTTCAGGGCGATCTCGTACAATGCGGGAATGACGGTTCTGGCAGAATGAGCATAGAAAGCCTCGGTCATAACGCCCGCGCGTTCGAGGTCGGAGACGGTTATGGGAATATGATAAGACATGACATATTCGATTCTTGACACGTAATCGTTCTGGGCCTCGTTGAATTTCGGGTACGGAAGTATGCCGAAATCGGTTTCCGTCGCCCTCATGGCGTCCAGCACGGCCCATGTCATATCCATAAACAGCAACTGATTGTTTGCGAACATTTCCCTGACAGGCACCGGTATATCCAAGCTATAATCTTTTGTGTCGAAATACGCTCCGCTGTCCCACAATATATCGAATATTTTATCAAACGCGTTGATGAACTTTTCGTTCCCCATGGCGAGATACGGTATATCGTTTTCGTCTTTTCCGACTGAAAAAGTATCCGCCGCGATCCAGAAAGACGGCAGGACCTGTTTCGGGTGCGCCGAATAACCGTACCTGTCCTCCTTGGTCATTACTCCGTCGCCGTTCTGGTCGGATATGACCGCTTTCATCATTTCTTCCATTTTATCGCAGGTCCATTTGCCGTCGCTGACGAGATTATATGGATTTTCAAAATCAAAGTCCTGCACCATTTTTTTATTGAATATGAGACAATGGGTGATCAGATATGAAGTTATATTGAAACTGCCGAGCGCCACGTATTGATTGCCGTCGAGGGTGAGCGTTTTGTTCGCGCTCTGGTTCCAGTACGGTTTTGAAAGGTCTGTAAGCGGCAGATCGTCATAGGAGTAAATCAAGCCTTCCCCCCAGGCGGTTATGGCGTCCGGACAGCGCGCGTAAAACATATCGAAAGCGGTGGAATCTCCGGACTTTATAATATTTTTTGTTTTCGCGTAGGCGTTGTCTTCAGTCAATAACTGATCGATTATGACATTAAATCTTTGCTCGATCTCCCTGTTGCGTTTGTACAGGGCGTCGTTGAACACATCGCCGTTTTCTTCTTCCGTGTCAATCAACTGCTGGCCGTTGGGGTTGTCAAAAACCAAAACTTTAAAACTTTCGCCCTTGAAATCAAATTCGCCGAGGCCGTCTTTGAATTTTGCCAAAGGGTCTTCACCTGTTGTTTTCGTATCTTTTGAATCGCCTTGTCCGCCGGCGTCCGCGTTTTCATTTTTACTTTCTTTTTCTGTGCTTTGGCATGCCGCCGCAAATAGCAATGCGGACACTGAAAAAATCAACGCCGATATTACGGCCACCGCGCGTAAAAAGATTGTTTTTGGGGTTTTCATGTTATCTCCTTTCGTTACGATTGATTACAAAATTCAAATGCTGACAAGCGCGTCAAGAGATACCGACCAATTTTTACTGCCGCTTTTCCCGAAATCCACCGAAACGCGCAGCACTGACGGCTGATAAACCTCGCATTCGCAGCCGGAGGTTTCTTTTGGCCCCTGTCCCGACGGGATATAGATGTAATACTCAATACCCGTATGGGCGGGCCCTTCCGAAATACCCGTTATCGTGCCGGTTTTATTGTCGTATTTGAAATCTTTAAGCCCGATAGCCCCGGTAACATGCCTGTCGTTTCCCAGGCATTTGGGTTCGCGCGGCATGGCGTGGATAAAAAACACTTTGCAACCGCTCGCGGGAATGTCGACGGATATTTCGTCCTGATATACGCCGAAGAATTTTTTATCCCAAAAATCATATACCAAATAACTTTCCCCCCTGTTCAGGCGAATACTGCCGAAATCCAATAAAACGCTCTTTTTCGCTGAAGAACTCCAGTTAAACAATCCGACAGCCTTGTATTTTCCGGCTTCGGCGTCGACGTCAAGTTCAAACACCGACGGGGGTGTACCGGACAAAAGATCCGCAGGCCTCGCCGCTTTTCCGTATACGGGCAGGGCCCTGGCAAAAATATGCCATCTTTCTTTGGTCACGGTGTCGATAACGCCGCCAGTAAGATAACTGTACCCCGAAAGCGCCGAAAAACTTGTCCAGCTTTTGACACGCTCGATAGAAGCGGCGAACAATCTTTTTCCGTTTTCGGGCCCGAATCCCTCCATGACTTTCGGGGTCATATCGGGGTCAAAGAACTCGAGGTCAAGCTGATAAATCTTTTTGTGCAGGTAATAATAATTTACAAATTCTCCCACAAGCTCCGGCTCCAGCGCGCCCCTCCAGTCGCAGGCGGGACGGTATCCGTCGGCGATTCCAATGGCGACGCCCGGCATATTCATGCATGACTCAATAAAAATATCGTCGCCCACGGCCTCCCTGACAGCGGCAAAACGGTTTGTGATCGACTGGGCCATCGTTATCGTATCGTCTTCGTCGTTTTCAAAATCGGCGGAATTGAAATCCAGCATGATATAATCGTAGCCCCATTTTTCCGCAGCCATCTTAAATACGGCGGCGGCATATTTGTCCCTTTCCGCAGATCCGCCTTCCGCGTTCAAAAATCCCCGGCAGACAAGCGCGTGCTTGTAGCCGCGCCTATGCACTTCCGCCGCCATCGCCTTTACGCCGTCCGGCTGATGTTTCGCCATATCGAACGTGTCCGGCGTGAAGCCCTGTTTTTCTATGATGTCCGCAAGCTCCCCGGGCGAAGACGCCGGCGGGGCAATCGGTTCGGACGACCATTGCCTTTTTTCCATGACAATATCTCCGGGACCGGAACTCAAACCTCCGAACTGCGTTTTTATGTAATCTATACCGTATGGCTTGAGATAAGTATCCATAATATCCAGAAGAGCGGATACTCTGTCAAAAGTCAGCGGATATTTGTACCAATCCGGCCTGTCCGACGCGTCCTGCCCGTATGCGCAGAATATGCCGCTGTACGGCTCTTTGCGCAGTTTTGTCTCGGTATATCGGGCCAAATAATCCCCATACGCCTCCAGGCAGTCGTTGAGGTTGCAGCCGGGCATGACGACGAACCTGTTCATTTTAAACTGAGCGCCGGGTTTGATCCGCAGCGGGCGGTATCTTCTGTTGACCATCGTAAGCCCGCTCAAAACAAATTCAAACCCCGCGTTTCTCTTGCAAATACCTATCTGCGGAACCGTATTTGTCCTCTCGCCCATGCCGGCAACTACGCACCTGTTATCGTTTGCGTTGCATAAAGCCGACACGTGGTAATTAAAAATCATGCTTCTGTCGTCGATTTTCTGCATGTGGCTTTGCAGGTGGCCCATCCACATCGAATTGCGCATCGCCTGCCAGCCGTTTTCCGCGCCGTTTTTTATTCCGGCGAATGCGCCCTTTTCCCCGCGGAGATACACGGGGGACATCGAATTGACAAGCACGTCGGCAGCTCCGCAGTTTACAACGCTCATGCAAAAGGCGGCGATTTTTTGTTTCGTATAAACTCCGCCCTCCCAAATAACCTTCACATGGTTATCCGGGATTTCATAAGTCAGCCTAATGAGTTCGAATTCCCCGAAAGAGTCGGGTATACTACAAAGCGACGAACCGGTCAATAACCACGTATTGCTTGACGATACGCCTTTATCGGCAAAATCTACGGCGCTTAGTCCAGATGTCATGTCCATGACGTTCTCCATATGGAAGCCCCATTTGCCCGCGGCGTCAGATTCAAGGAAAAAATCCGGATTCCCCGCAAAAATATTGTTCACAGTTTTACCTCCTTAGTATTCCTGTATGACTATCCGTTCGTGAATATATCGATGGATTTCTCCATGGCCGCTTTTGCCTTGTCTATGAGCTTCTCGTAGTTCGACACAAAATCGAAATTGCGCCTGTCATACATATTTTGCAGCATCGTCCCCATGCCGCCCCAGTCGAACATAAATCCTATGTCATATACTCGCGTCTGGAATATTATGTCGAGCATATCCGAGGACTCGGTGTCCCTTATCAGGCGCGCGTTGAGCGTCTGGTCGTAGTACGCGTAAGTGAGGGTCCCCACAGCCTCATAAGCCATCGATTCGATAACTGCCCCGGTGCGTTCGATATTTTCGCAGTTTCCGGGAACCGCCACCACCGGCACGCATATCGTGCTTATAAAATTATTGTATTCTTTTTGATTTTCGTCGAATTTCGGATAGGGGAGTATGCCGAAATCGACGTCGTCGTTTCTGAAAAATCCCATGTCGACCAATGCCAGATGCGAAAATAAAATCTTGCCCTTCCCGAAATTCGGGATATATATGTTGTAATCGCTGCCGCCCTTTGTTTTGGGCGTAAGCGCCGTGGGGTCCGCGCATATCTCGAATATTTTACTTACGATATCAATCGCTTTCTCGCTGTATATTTTAAACTCAAATTCGCCGTCCGCGTTTTTGCCGACGATACGCTCACCCGCTCCGAAAAACATCGAGTGCGGCGTATTCACCGATATCTGCATTCCGAACATATCTTCGCCGACAGTATACTGGCCGTCGCCGTCGAGATCCCGGGTTATGCCTTTTGACATCTCATATTCTTTGTCGAGCGTCCATTTTCCGTCGAGCACCAATTTATACGGGTCGTCAAGGCCGCTGTCGCGTATTATCGACTTGTTGAAAAATATGACCATTGTACATTCGTTGTCGAGAATGGAAATGTCCCCCGTCGCGAAATAACATTTGCCGTTTATCGTCAGGTTTTCGGAGGCTCTCGGGTCCCACCACGGTTTCGCAAGGTCAATATACGGCAGCAGGTTCAGATCATAAAACAGACCCGGTTGTATCGCCTTCACCGCGTCGTCCACAATAGGCATTACGACGTCGTATTCGCCGCTTCCCGCAAGTATCGTTTTTTTCGCGTCGCTCATGACAGTGTTTGACGGGATGGATTGTATCCTCACGTCAAGGGCTTTTTCGACATACATATTGCGTTTATACACAGCGTCGTTTATTATGTCGCCGGTTTCGTTTTCCGCCCCTATTTCCCGCGATTGATAATGACTGTAAATCTCACCCATCACGAGCACTTTAAATTCATAGCCGCCGTATTTTACATCCGGCAGCTCCGGCTTTATTTCCTTTTCCGTTATCTCCGCCTCCGTCTGCCGGTTTTTGTCGTTTTCGTTATCTCCGCCCGTTCCCGCGCCCGGGGCCGGTTTGTCATTGCTGCCGCACGCCGTCAGTGATATGGATGATATGAATATCAATATGCAGACAGCTATAAAGACAACACAAAACAATCTCTTTTTTCGCATAATCAACCGCCTCCTAAAATTTCATGTTTATTTTGCCGAGCCCCCAGTATTCCCTGTAGGCTTCGACCATCGCGAGATAATTTTCAAGCGGTATGCTGCTCGTTATCGCGTTGCCCGGCGTGAATATGTGAGAGGCGGCCCTGCCTTCGTCAAGACAGCGCACCGTGTCGTTTCTTATCTCTTCCGGGCTTGAAAAAGAAAGTGTGTTGCCGCAGTCCATATCGCCGAAAAACGTGACCTTTTTCCCGAACCGCCCTATCAGTTCCGCCAGTTCCATGCCCGCGCGGCGGTCTATTTCCATATACGCGTCGACGCCGCACCCAATCAAAAAATCGTCTATGACGCTCCACAAATCGCCGTCTGAGGCATTCACGGCGTAACCGCCTTTCGAGTGGATGTAATCCGAAGTTTTTTTTACTTCCGGCATGATCTGCCCGCGGTACATCTCCGGCGATATCAGCGGGCGGTTCCCCGCGAAATCGCCGCCTACCCCTATGATTTTTATGCCGTGCCCTATATACGCGTCGATATTCTTTTTTGCCATTTCGGTTCTCAGCCTGAAATTTTCGGCGGTTATTTCCGGCGCCAGCGCCATAGCCTGCATCAAATCGGTGTCTACGCCTATGCCGTGGCTGTATGCCGGAGCAAAAAACGGCAGATCAAGCCCGTAGACCGCGAGTTCCTCGCGTATATATTCATAGGTGAGCATCGCCTGCTCGTCGAAAACTTCGTGTTCTATGCCAAAACGGAAGTATTTGTTGCGCGTTTCGATAATACTCACGGGGTCGCTCCAATCGCAGCCGCCGTTATAGTCGGGGTATGATAATTTTTGCGCGCGCTGCAATACCGGATTGGGCACGACATACATCATGTCGTGACCGAGGACATACGATATTTTCGCCCTGTCCTGCGCGTAACGGCGGACGGCTTTTTTCAGTCCCTGCTCTTTGGCGTGCTCATGGGAAACGCCGTCGCCGTCCAGATACTCGCGCCCCGCGAAAACCGAGGCGAGAGGATTCAATAGGACATATTCGAATATGGGCGTGCGGTCAGGCGTATTTTTATTTAAAACGGAAAAAACGCGCTCAGTTTCAGTCATACCGATTCTCTCCTTCAAACCAAAACGGCACATTACAGCCTGTCGGCGTAGTTTTCGAGGACGTAGTCCATATCTTTGTCGCCCCTGCCGGAGAGGTTTACCAATATCGTCCCCGGTTTGTTTTCGGTTTTGGCGAGTTTGACCGCGTATGCCACCGCGTGTGCGCTCTCCACAGCCGGGATTATGCCTTCCAGGCGCGAAAGCTTGAAAAAGGCGTCGATGGCTTCATCGTCGAGTATGGAATCATATTTTATCCTGCCGATGCTGTGAAGAAAGGCGTGCTCGGGTCCCACCGACGGATAGTCCAGCCCGCTCGCCACGGAGTAGACGGGGGCGGGGTCGCCGTTTTCATCTTTGAGCATAATGCTTTCAAAGCCGTGCATGATGCCCTTTTCGCCGAAAGTTATCGAGGCCGCGTGACTGCCCAGCGCCGTTCCCGTTCCCATGGGCTCCACTCCGTATATATCCACGGGGTCGTCCAAAAACGCGGAAAATATTCCCATCGCGTTGCTTCCGCCTCCCACCGCCGCGACGACGGCGTCGGGAAGAAAGCCGGTCATATCGACGAACTGCCGGCGGGCTTCAACCCCCACCACCATTTGAAAATCCCGCACCATGAGCGGAAAGGGGTGCGGCCCGACGACGGAGCCTATGCAGTATATGGAATTTTTGTAATCTTTGAGGTACGCTTCAAAAGCCGAATCCACCGCTTCTTTCAATGTTTTGAGCCCGTGGGTGACCGCTACGACCCGGGCCCCGAGAAGTTTCATTCTCGCCACGTTGGGCGCCTGCTTCGCTATATCCACTTCGCCCATATGGATTTCGCACTCGAGCCCGAAAAACGCCGCCGCGGTGGCCAGGGCGACTCCGTGCTGGCCGGCGCCCGTTTCGGCTATCAGTTTCTTTTTGCCCATGAATTTTGCCAGCAGGCCTTCTCCCATGCAATGGTTGAGCTTATGCGCGCCCGTGTGGTTCAGGTCTTCCCTTTTTAGATATATATGGGTCGTGCCGAGTTCCCTTGACAGCCGTTCGCAGTGATAGACGGGAGTGGGTCTCCCCTGAAAATCTTTTCTTATCCTGCGGAGTTCGTTTATGAACTGCGCCGAATGGCATATTGTCTTATATGCTTCGTTTATTTCCCTGAACGCCGGTTCAAGCTCGGGCGGCAGGTACGCGCCCCCGTATTCCCCGAAAAAGCCTTTTTCATCGGGATAGTTTTTAAGATATGTTTTAAAATTTACGTTCTCCATTTTTTGTTTTTTCTCCTTACATGTTGATATTTTCATGCCCGGTTCTTATTATATCACGCCCTGCGCAAAAAATCAATCAATTTTTTTTATAAATGCTTGCGAAAAACAAAAAAATGTGGTATAATATGGCATAATATATGTTTAGAAGAAAATTTTTATGAGGTGATGCCCTATGAAAAATACACTGAAAGTCATTTTTGCCGTTTTGATTCTTTTTATGGTTTTTGTCACGCTTTCCTGCAAAACCGCCCCGACTTCCGGCGACGGCGAAAACAAGCCGGACGCCACCGCCGGCAGTCCCGGAGAAGCGGCCGGAACAGAAGGGGAAAAGGCCGAACCCGAGATACCTTTCCCGTATGAAAACGAATCCATCGATTTGGGCGGGGCCGCCTTTCAAATCCTGATCGACAAACAGTGGGCGGGCAACAGCCTCGATATAACCGACTATGACATCGAGGAACAGAACGGCGAAGTGTTAAACGACGCCATTTATACGAGAAACGTGCTCATAGAGGAAATGTACAACTTAAAACTCGAGGGCATACACGCCGACGACTCCGTCGAAAGCTACATGAGCAAAACGGTAAAGGCCGGCATCGACGAATACGGCGCCGTCGCCCCAAGGCTCATGAACGCCGCCAAATTCTCCGCTAAAGGCTATGGGGTAAACGTGTTCGATACGGCTTTGTCGCTCGACGCGCCGTGGTGGGACCAGAATATCATAAAGGACACGTCGATAGGCGGAGCGGCCTACTTCTTCTCGGGCGATATTTTCATCAAGCACTACGACGGTATCGGCCTGATCATGTTCAACAAAAGGCTGCTCGGGGACCTGGGGCTTGAAGTCCCCTATACTTTGGTCAACGAAAACAAATGGACTATAGACAAGTTCACCGAAATGGTGAAAGGCGTGTACATGGATCTCGACCAGGACGGAAAACACAACAGATACGACCGCTACGGGTTTGTCACGCAGATCGACTTTCTCCCGAACTTCATAAACGCGTGCGGCGAAAAATTGGTCTCAAAGGACGAAAACGACCTGCCGTACTTCACGGGCAACAGCGAAAAAGTCGCGAATATAATGGACAAACTGATCGATTTTTACACAAGCGACACGTATGACATGCACCGCGACGCCTACGACAGGGAAAACGGCGGAGGGCAGCTCGTCCAGTTCTGGGTATTCCCGGAGGGCAGGGGGCTGTTTTATTGGAGCCTTCCGCGCTATATGGACCTCGGGCTCAGGGATATGGAAGATGATTTCGGTATTGTCCCGATACCCAAATGGGATTCGAGCCAGCCGAGATATTACGCCACGGTGAATTTCTGGCACTCATATACCTATATGATCCCCGTGACCGTTGGCGACGTCACCCAAAATTCCATCATACTCGACGCCATGGCGTATCACGGGAGGAAAATGATAAAGCCCGCGTATTACGACGTTTGTCTGCAGAGAAAATACACAAGGGATGAGGATTCGTCGGCGATGCTCGACATAATTTTCAGCTCCACGGTTTACGATATAGGGCGGGTGTTCGCCATAGGCG
>WQXD01000112.1 GCA_009785015.1 Oscillospiraceae bacterium
ATATCATGGCAAAAACAAGGCAGGCGCAGAGACGCGCCGTTTCCCAACCGCACGGCGCACGCTGGCGAAAACATCCCTGTGGCCGGTGAATAGGCGTCTATTTTGTATTCTCCCTCTTTCAAATCCAAAACAATCTCCTGCTCCGCTATTATACGTCCGTATTCGGGCGAATCGTATTCGGCCGCGTCGGCGAGATAAATGTGATATCCATCTGACTGGTCCGCCAGTACGCTTCCGACGACGCCCGAAGGCGCACTGACGATGATATCCGCCGCCGGCCTTACATTGACCAAATCCACAACATCGAGATAATCGGCGAGGTATCCCATCCATGCGCGTATATGCTTTTGGGATTCGGGCGTTCCCGCTTCAAGACGGGGCAGAATGCTGAAATCGATGTAGTCATAATGCGCCCCGCAAAATATGGTCGTCCACGCGCGCTTGCGGTGGATTGTCCACCCGCATTCGTCTTTATACGCGCTTGCCGCATTGTCTTCGTCCATACACATCGGCTTTTTCTTTTTATACCCTTCAAGACAGAAATCGCGGTAGTTTTCAAGATTGAGCTCGCGCGACATGAAGCCTCCGAGCAAATACCATTTTCCCGAAATAACCGTGCTGTTTGTAGGGTGGACGGTAACCACATCGAAATCCATATTGTCAAATGACTCGTCGGTCAGCGTGGCGAACGCAGGCACATAGGTATAGGCCTCTTCGCCCGTTATCAGATGTACATTCTCCATTTTTGACTCTATGGAACGCACCAATTTTATCATGTGGCCGACCCATGCGTTGCTCTCCGCACAAGTCGGCGAATTCGGATGATTCGGGTTGTCCCCGCCCGGCTCGTTGCATATTTCATACATGATATTGGTGTATTTGTTTGTCTCACGGACGATTTTTTCCGCAAGACGCTCCATAACCGCCGTTCGCTGCGGGTCGCGCAGGGTATTGTAATCAACGATATCTATGTCTTTCAGATTGCTGAGATTATTTGCCGCATGCAAGGGATTGCAGGACCATACCATAGGGGTATATGTATTGCTGAAAAGCGTCACTTCGACGATTATGTCATATTTTTCGGCGGTCGACAGAAATTCGTGCAGGCGGAAAAAAAATTCATCGTTCCATTGGTTCAGGTCATACTTGGGTTCTCCGTCGCATGCTTTGCCGGGGCCCGTGCGCCTGTAGGGCGAAATATAGTCGGGCGATTCCGGCTTGCATGTGGAATACGGATTGGTCGGAACCTGAAGCTCGCGGAACAAAACAAACAGGCGCGTGTAGTTGATTCTTTTTTTTCGCATATCCTCAAGATATTTAAGGTAATCAAAAGGACGGTTCATGACTGCGCCGTAGTGTTCGGTCGCTGTAAAAAGCATGACAGGTTTGCCGTTGTATTCGAAAATTTTGGGATTTTCCGGATGTAATCCGATAGTTTTTTTCATTTTGCGTTCCCCTCTCCTATAATTTGTTTTGTTATCAGATTATAGCACGAAAAAATGAATAATTAAACTTGACAATACATAAAAAAAATAATATAATGTATATAGTGAAAATTTCGAAAATGGTCAAAACGAGGAAGGGTTTTTTTATGAAAAAAATTATCGGCTGGTTTTTGGTTTGCGCGATGATTCTGCCGGTTTTCGGCTCGTGCAGTACGGGCAAAAAAGACGAGGCGCCCGCCCCGAGCGGCACGCTTGAAAATGAGCAAAGCGCCGCCGAACAAAAAGACGGCGTCCCGTCCGCGGAGCAGAAAAAGGAAGAGCGCGAAAAGGAAGAAAAAGAAATGCTCGCCGGCCTTCCGGAGGGGGATTTCGGCGGATACACGTTTCATTTTATCTCGCGCAGGGAAAACAATCCCGAATGGGATATCTGGGGCAACAGGGATATATACAGCGAAAACGAGAACGGGGAGACGATAAACGACGCCGTCTACAGGCGCAACAGGTATATCGAGGACGCCTATAACTGCAACATAGAGGAATTTCAGTCTTTCAATATGCTTAACGACTTGAGAAAAACCATCAAATCCGGCGACGACGAATACGACGTCGCCCTGCCGCCCTTGAACCAGGGCATCAATCTCGCCGCCGACGGGCTGCTTTTAAATCTCGGCAATATTTCCGCGCTCAATCTTTCGAACAAATGGTGGGACCAGAACGCCAACAGATCGCTGTCGATCGGGGGCAAGCTGTATTACACATCGGGCGACATGCTCATATTAAACAACGATTCCACCGGGGCCTTTGTGTTTTCCAAGCAGCTTGTGCAGGAACATCAGTTTGAAATCCCGTATCAGCTTGTAAAAGAGGGAAGATGGACTTTTGACGTGTTTTATTCGCAGGTCAAGCAGGTATCCATGGATTTGAACGGCGACGGCAAAATGGACAGGCATGACAAATACGGATTCATGCAGTACAGGGATGTATTGGAATGCCTGACTCACGGGGGCGGAGGGGATTTCGGCGAAAAAGATGAAAACGATATACCGTATTTCACCCTTGACAGCGAAAAAAACATCACGATTTTGGAAAAAGTTTTTGAAATAATGAACGACCCCGTGAATACATACCGCCTGCATATGACATATACCGAAGGGGTGACGAACGCTTTCGTTCTCGGGCAGTCGATATTCGAGGAAAACCGCGCGCTGTATTATTGGCTCAGGCTGCGCGATATCGAGCCTTTGCGGAGCATGGAAGCGGATTTCGGGATACTCCCGATACCCAAATGGGACGAAAGCCAGAAAGATTACCGCTGCACGGTGAATTTCCACGTTTCCACCTGCATAACGCTTCCCATATCAAACACCGACCCGGAAAAGACGGGATTGTTTCTCGAGGCGTTCAACTGCAAATCAAAATATACGCTTCAGCCCGCGTATTATGACATCGCGCTAAACGGCAAATACATGAGGGACGAGGAAAGCTCCGAAATGCTCGATATCATATTCGCAAACAGGGTTTACGACATCGGCCTGATCGGAAATTTCGGCGGAATACTGGGGAGTATGTACGACATGGTGGACAAGGACAACAGGGGTTTCGTGGCCCGGATGGAAAAAGAAAGGCCGAAAATCGAGAAGGACATGGAAAAGAAAATCGAAAAAATAATCGAATTGAACTGAAAATGCAAGGGGGATAAATTATGGCGAAAAAATTTCTGGCAGTTATGCTTGCCGTTTCGGCGTTTTTGCTGTTTTTTCCGGGATGCGTCGGCAATGAGGAAAAAACGCAGCAACCAAACGAAAACAACACCGATCATTCGGGCGGCGAGGGGGCCGACGGTGGGGCCGTCACTGAAAAAATACTGCCCGATTTGCCCGAGGGCCTCAATTTCAACGGCGAAACATTCACTTTTCTCGTGACCGGCCCCGGCTACGGCTATGGGTATTACGAAACCGTCGATATATATACCGCGGAGCAAAACGGCGAGACTTTAAACGACGCGGTGTATATCAGAAACAGGAATGTCGAGGAAAAACTGAATATAAATATCGCGGAGCGCAAATCCGACAGCGTGGCTGCGGACGCCAAAAAGGCGATAACCGCCGGGGACGCTTCATATGACGCGATCTTCGCCCATATGTTCGATTCCTCGAGTATGGCGCAAAACCACTTGGTGATGAACATAAAGGAAATCGCGTATATGGATCTCGACAAACCCTGGTGGGACAAAAACGCGGAAAATGAACTGTCTATCAAAAACAAGCTGTATTTTACCACGGGGGATATAAGCACCAAAGTCAAAGCCTGCACGCGCCTGCAGATATTCAACAAAAAATTGATAAAGGATTTTGACTTCGGCGACCCTTACGAGTATGTCAAAAACAACACATGGACATTTGACGTCTACGCGCAGATGGTAAAGTCGGTATATGTGGATGTAAACGGCAACGGCGAAAGGGACGACGGGGATGTATACGGGTTTATTTTGGATTCCAGCCCGCTCTGGCCCGTCAGGAGTTTCGGCGAGCGCTTGACCACGAATGACAGCGACGGTTATCCGGAAATAACAATCAACAACGACCGTTTTTATAATGCCGCCGGCAAAGTGATGGATTTGTATAACGACGAAACCGTCTGCAGGCCTATCGGTTCCATGAAAGTGGGCGGCGATTTTTCAAATGTATACACGTACGCGCGTTCGCTTTTCACTCAGGACAAATTTTTGTTTCACTTGGGGCTGCCGCTGATATTAGATGAATTCAGAAATATGGAATCGGATTTCGGACTGCTTCCCTGCCCGAAATTTGACGAAAACCAATCCCGCTATTATCATATAGTCGACGGCGAGGCGGTCATGCTCAGCGTACCCATAACCTCAAATGGGGAGAAGGCGGGGCCTATACTCGAGGCCATGGCGGCGGAAAGCATGTACACCGTGACGCCCGCATATAATGAAATATTGCTGAAACGCAAATACGTCAGGGACAACGAATCCGAATTTATACTCGATATTGTAAACCAAACCCGCACATATGATCTATGCACGATATTCGGGTGGGGAGGGATGAACGGCTTGATGAGCAATCCAGACATGAAAAAAAACAACAATCCCGCTTCGGAAATCGACAAAATGTACGAAAAAGCCCTGCTCGCAATCGAAAAAACCGTGGCTGCGTTTGAAGCCGAATAAATAATACAGAGGGAGAGTTGAAAAAATGAAAATAGAAAGCGATAACGCGGCGCTCGCCTATGCCGCGATCAACCGCGAGCCGACAGAGGGGATCCCCATGTTTTTGCTGCATATAATGGAGCATGAAATTATAGAGAAACTGGCCGGGACAGATGCCGGCAGTTACAAAAAGAACCCGCATGAGACCTATTTTGCCATGCAGAGAAATATCGGCGTATGCATGATCGACCAGTATCTGCCCGACAATCCGCTGTCCATGGATACCCGCGGATATTTGGGGGCGGCAGGCAGTACGACGGGGGCATCCGAAATATATGTCGGCGGCATGCTGATTGACAGCCCCGAGGACGCCGCGGAGCACATGGAAAAATATCTGATCCCCGATTTGATAAAGGCGATCGAAAATTTCGATGAAAACAGGGTGATATCCGCAGTTATCGAAAACGAGACGAGTATCCAGCGCGAAATCGGCCCCGAAATTTTGAAGGCCGGATACGGGCATATATCATTTCCGCCGTTTTTATACGGGACTTACGGCTACGAGCATTATTTCGGCGCCTATGCCCTGTACCCCGAAATTATCGACCGCGTGTTCGGGCTCCAGGGGGATTTGACGTATTTGAATAACAAGGCGGTCACAAAAGCGTTTATAGGGGCAAATCTGCCGCGCTATCACAGGATTGACCACGACATGGCGGACGGAAAAGGCGTGCTTGTGAATGTCAAAACATTGGAGCGGGCGTGGGTGCCCGCCTTCATCAAGGCGATTTCCCCGGCGGTCGAGGCGGATTTCACGCTTCTGTGGCACTGCGACGGCAATCTGATGAAGCTGATACCGTATCTTTTAGAAGCGGGCGTAAACGGCTTTCAGGGGTTCCAGTATGAATTCGGAATGGATTACCCGTATATATGCGGACTCAAAGCGAAAAACGGCAAGAGCATGGTCATCGAGGCGGGCGTATCGGTCACGCGCGAGCTTCCCATGGGGACGCCGGGCGACGTGAGAAGGCAGATCAAAGAGCTCGTGGAGTACGGGCCCGAGACGGGGTTGTTTTTGGGCATGTCGAGTTCCTGCGTCCCGGGCACCCCGTATGAAAATATACTCACCGCTATAGAAGGAATGCAGTATTACAAAAAACACGGACGAAAGTAGAAAGGGATAGTTGGTATGGATCTGTTATATAAGCCGGATTGGGAAGAAACCAAAGAGCGCTATAAGTGCTGGTGGGCGAGGGAAAATTCCGGCAGGTGCGCTATTTCGATCAGGGCCCCGAAAGACAAGCCGTTATGCCAAAAAGCCCCCGATATTCCAAAGAAAGCAGAAGACCGGTGGTTGGACGTTGATTTTATAAAAAACAGAATGGAGTATTACCTCGGTGCGACTTATCACGCCGGGGAAGCGCTCCCGGTGTGGAACGCCGGATATCCCGGATGGGATTTTATCCCGGTTTATCTGGGCTGCGATGTCAAACTCACGGAGGAGACGGGCTGGCATTCCCACATACTTCAAAACGGCGAGCTCACCGATTACGGCCCGGAGGATATAAAAATAGATGAAAACAACAAATGGTTTAAATTCGCCGTTGAAATCCATGAACTCGCCGTAAAAGAGGCCAAAGGCAAATCAATTCCGGGGATACAGGCTATCGGAGGCACGGGCGACTGTCTGGCCACCTTGCGCTCAAACCAAAAACTGCTTTTTGATCTGGTCGACTGCCCTTCGCAGGTAAAAAAATTAGAAATGCATCTGATGGATATATGGATCTTCGTTTTCGAGCGGTTTTATAATATCACCCGCGAGGCGGCGCAGGGCACGACCAATTTTATGGGGCTTTGGGCCCCGGGCAAGTTTTATGTGTGCGCCAACGATTTCGCGTATATGATCTCGCCTGCGATGTATGAGGAATTTTTTTTGGAGCCCCTTTGCAGGCAGGTAAATTATCTCGATTATTCGATATATCACGTGGACGGCACGGGAAATTTCAACCATATCGACATTTTATGCCAAATTCCCAAACTCAACGCCCTTCAGTTTTTGCCCGGAGCGGGGAAACCGAGCCCGTTGTATTACGCGAAGGAATTAAAAAAAATACAAAACGCGGGCAAAAACCTGCACATATCGATAGCCCCGGGCGAAGTGGAGCGGGCGCTCGAAATGCTCTCGTCCAAAGGCCTTTTCATCGACACATGGTGCCAAAGCGAGCGTGAAGCAAACGATTTATTGGAGTGTGCCGCGCGATGGTCCAAGTGGTATTGATTTTTTTCGTAATTTTTGAATAAAAAAGCGGATTGGGCTTGACAATTATGTAAATTTGGAGTATAATCATAGAGTGGCGTCCAAGATGCCCGGTGGGATGTCGCCAAGCCGGTAAGGCACAGGACTTTGACTCCTGCATTCCGCTGGTTCGAGTCCAGCCATCCCAGCCAAAATCATACCATAAAATCGGGGTTTTGTCAAACCCCGATTTTGCTTTTCTTTGATTTTATGCCAATGTCTAAAAATTAGCGAAGACAAGGTTCCGTCAAGAGAGTTAGTCAATAAAATTAGCAAAAAAATAATCGAATTAAATTTGGGCTGAGTAGACTGAGAACATATGACGTCAATTAATATTTATCGGAGGATGAAGAATAGTGAGTAACTTGAACAAAGCCATTGAAATAGCGGCAAAGGCACATAGCGGACAAGTGGACAAAGGCGGTAATTCGTATATTTTGCACCCGCTCCGTGTCATGCAAAACTTCTGCGAAAGCGAGAGCGAAGCCACAAAAATATGCGCCGTGTTACATGACGTTGTGGAAGATACCGATATTACGTTGGACGACCTGCGGGCGGAGGGATTTTCAGAGGAAATCATAACCGCTCTTGACTGTCTTACCAAACGTGACGGCGAAAGTTACGACGAATTCATCAGCCGCATATTGACTAACGAAATCGCCTGTAGAGTTAAAAACGGCGACCTTGCGGACAACATGGATTTGACACGGATACCAAATCCGACCGAAAAAGATAAGGAGCGTGTAAAAAAATACCGCGATGCCGCGGACCGTATAATGGACGCACTGCCTTACGCCGACGCAATTCCTGATTGTCGGTTGATTGAGATTAACGGCGTTGCGGAAATCCACCCAAGCGTTTCAATCGACCAATTCATTGATATGTTTATACGGTTTATCGAGTCGCACGGCTGGTTTTTCGGCGGCGGTTATAAGGAAAGCAATAAATTTTAGATTTGAACAGGAGAAGTCTATGAAAATATTATTCATATTCGGAAATACCGCTGTTGGCAAAATGACGACAGGGCAAGAACTTATGAAAATAACAGACTTACGGCTATTCCATAATCACATGATGCTTGAGCCTGTTATGGAAATTTTCGGTGATATGGAAATTTACGGCGAACATAAAAAGAAACTTCTGCCACGTCTGAGAGAGGTTATCTTGGAAGAATTTGCGGCATCTAAGCATTATGGTTTAATTATTACAGGTATGTTAAGTATGGGCGCACCTAATTGGGAAGCTGCGCTTATTCCAATACGGAAAATATTTGAACCGTGTAATGCCGAGTTTTACTATGTGGAACTTGACGCTTCCCAAGAAGTCCGTTTGCAACGCAATGTTACAGAGAATAGGCTCAAACACAAGGCTTCAAAAAGAAAAATAGATGAATCGAATCAACGGTTGATAAACGATGACAAAAATTATCGTACAAGTAAGGACGGTCAAATTACCATTGAGAATTATATGAAGATTGACAACTCTGACCTATCGCCTGATGTTGTCGCACAAATGATAAAGGAAAAGTTTTCGTTGTAATATTGGCAAGATGAACAACAAACTGAAGCTCCCGATGAATAAATTCAGGGGGGTCAACCGTACTGGCAACTTTGTTTTGCGTGTCGCGTGACACCGGAAGAAGAAAAGCGATTTTTGCTTAATCTTTTCAAGCGTTCCAAATTCGCGCAGTTTTTGAAAAAACGGAAATAAACGGTAGGAATTTATGGGTATGATTTAATTTTATTCATGGGAGAAATATTAATGTCAAAAATCGTTATTATACGAGGCAACTCAGGAAGTGGCAAGACCACAGTGAGCAAATTATTACAAAGAAAAATTGGACGTGGAACATTAGTAATTCCACAAGATTTTATTCGTAGAGAAATGCTTTGGGTTAATGATAGACCGAACAATCAAGCTATTGGTTTACTTGAAAATCTTATCATGTACGGTCGGCAAAATTGCAATTATGTCATTTTGGAAGGCATATTAAATTCAGACATTTACAAAAGCCTATTTCAAAAAATAAAAGAGTTGTTTAATGATAATGTTTACGCTTATTATTTTGATTTACCATTTGAAGAAACATTACAGAGGCACAATCTAAAATCAAATTCTCATGAGTTTGGCGAAAAGGAAATGAGGGGGTGGTGGAGAGAGAAAGATTTCTTAAACAACATAAACGAAAATAGTATATATAAAGAAATGAGTTCCGACGATATAGTTGAGTTGATTTACAAAGATATAATGAATACCGAATAAGACAAAACGACGGGGGACGCAGGGCAAAATATACTTTTTTAAAGTACAGAGAAAAAATCATATTGATTTTAATTTCACCGCGCCTTTTTTGCCAAAAGAAAATAAAGAATGGTCAATCAATGCCCTTGAAACAGCTTATCCCGACGGTAATAAACGGATAGATGAGTTAAAAAAAACAAGTTAAATATAAAAGGAAATGTTTGCGGCGTGTTTGAAAATTATTATGAAAGCCCTGCATATGGTGAATGGTGCAGGCGCGTTTATGGCAAGGACTTAAAACAGCTTGGCTGTGTGACTATGAGCGAATTGGAAATATTATATCGAGCGGTAGAACTGCCGCCTGATTCGCATATTTTGGACATAGGTTGCGGCAACGGATATATGTCGGCTGAGATTGCCGGTCATTATAAATCACGGCTCACAGGCATTGACTTCGACGAGGGGTCAATCACCCACGCACAAAAAGCATTTGCCAACAATCCCGCATTTGATTTTATTCATGGTGATGGCAGAAATGTTTCTTTTGAAGCGTCCACCTTTGAGTTAATATGCTTCTGTGATTCATTGCATTTCACCCGAAACGACGAGGAAAAATATGCGCTTTTGGATAAATGTTTGATGATGATAAAACCGGGTGGAAAAATAGCCATATTTTGCGGGAAAGACTATCAGCAAGTCGATTTGTGGGGGCAGAATAATAACATAGCCGCAAGTAAATTTGATTTAATTGAATCGAATATAAATCTTTGGCGTAATGTTTTTAGCGAACTCATAACGATGTCGTCAGAATTGCGAAGTGAAGTTCCCGAAACATATGAAAGAATAAAAGGTGAATGTATAGAAAAAATAAAAAGCGATAGTTGGGGGTCTCGGTGGTTATACGTTTTTAATAGAAAACCGTTGGGTAAAAATGGCAGGGAAAGTTGATTGGGATAAAATCGGAGACAAATATTGCGTTCAATTTTGCGCGGACAACATTACAAACAAATAGACCCTGAACCGTACCATCACCCGCCGAATAATA